>JBFLZD010000037.1 GCA_040756435.1 Spirochaetota bacterium
GATGGTATTCCTTAAATACTGGTATTGTTGGTTTTCGTTGTTTTTTCATGCGACAATTTTATGTCGCATTAATTGCTTGTAAATTAATTTTTTTAAAAAAAGAGGTGTCTTTTGGGACACCCCCTATATTATACTTTATTCAAATTTCCAAATTTAGGAATAATTAGTGTTTTTTAATAATAATTACTGCTTTTAAAATACTCTTTTACCGAAATATGTACTGTAACATACTTTATGCAGGAGAAACGCTTATGAAATGCGACAAATGTGGTTGCCAGATTAACCAATTAAATCATTATTATATTCCTGATCCAAAAAACCATAAAGGGAAACGATATTGTATCCGTTGTGCTAAAGAAGAAAATATCATAACGCTCATTTAACTGCATTAAATACTTTTTGTAAAAACTTCTTTGCTCAACAGCTAATACAACCACTAACATTTAGCTTGACATGGAAACAAGATCCATGTCACAATTTTAATATGCCAACCAATCAAATTACAATTTTAATTGTGGATGATGAAGAAAAAATCTGTAACAGATTAGCCGCTGTCATCCAGAGAGAAGGTTATGCTGTTACCGCAACCACACAACCTGATAAGGCAATAGAATTTCTTTCACAACAGCCATTTGATATAATTTTAACAGACCTCAATATGCCACAAAAAAGCGGCTTTCAGATAATGGAATATATTCAGCAGGCAGGCCTTAATGTCCTTATTATAGTCATAACCGGTTATGCTTCAGTTGATACAGCTATACAATCAATAAAGTTGGGCGCTTATGATTTTATACAAAAGCCATTTGATATAGAAACACTTAAGTTAACCATAAAACGTGCAGCATTAACCATTAAACTCAGGCGAGAAAACGAACGATATATTGAAGAATTGAAAAAACTCAATAACTTAAAGAATGAATTTATATCAGTAGTATCGCATGACCTTCGTTCACCACTTGCTACCATTGGTGCTTATGTTAAATATCTTACAAAAAAAGACGATTTCCCTCAACAGTATATTCGCTACCTTCACATCATAGGTGAAATTGCAGAAAATTTATATTCACTGGTTAATGAATTGCTGGATATTTCAAAAATTGAATTAGGTATTTTACATTTAAACTATGAGGATGTTGATATTAACACAGTTATAGAATCAACAATTGAAAATTTTTCAACCCTTGCCAAGGAAAAAAATAATGAAATTGTATATACACAAAAACCTGACAATCCTATTATCACAATTGATAAAATTAAAATTATGCAGGTACTAAACAATCTTATAAGCAATGCAATTAAGTTTACTGAAAACGGTACAATAGAAGTTTCTGCGGTTTCCAGCAATAATGGTATACTGATCAATGTTAAAGATAACGGCATGGGAATTGACGAAGAATTAAAAAAAAGTATTCTGGATCCATATACCATTTTCCATACCAATGGTACCCGTGGTGAAACCGGAACGGGTCTTGGGCTTGCTATATGCAAGCGTTTTGTAGAACTTCATGGTGGAAACATTGCACTTGACAGTGAACGGGGCAAAGGCAGCACTTTTACCATATATATTCCTCATGCAAAACAGTGATAAAGTGCCAATATCATGAAAAAATTTTTTACAGTCAGTTTTTCCAAACACTTCCCACTATTGATAATAGTAACTATCTCATTTTGTATAATTGCAGTAAGCTTTATAACAATTAGAACTATTTCCCGGATCTATACAACCTCACTTGATTATGCACACAGAGCAACCATTGAACATATTGAATCCATGAGCATGGTACTATATAATTTTTTAAATAAAGCAAATATTGACAACAATACTCATGAAGATAAACTATTTATGGCTGTTAAAAACAATATCTCAGTGTATACCGCTTATATTGTGAAGCCAACTGATGATGACAGGAACTATACGGTAACAACAGTTATTAAAGGAAAACCACAGATAAAAAATTTAACCCGTGTAGATACATCACAGGAGTTCTTAATACGCAAAGGTCTTGCGTATGTTACCATTAATCCGGCAATAGAAAAACAAGGCACCATTACCTATATAGAAAGTTATATTCCGCTTCATGGTAATAAAAAAACACAGTGTTTAATTATACAGTGGCTTGCACCCAATATTGCAATCTTACAACAAAAACATGATGCACTTATAAAAACATTAATGCAAACTATTGCCATCGTTATTGCCACAACCATTATTATTATTGTTGGTATATCAATCATTCAGTCCTACCGCACAAAGTCACTTATACAGGAACTATCGCACAGTATTCAAAGCATTGCAACGGGCACTTTAGACATTTCCCTTAATGACAGCATTGATAATGAACTCAAAACTATCGCCACATCATTTAACAGCCTTGTGGAAAAGATGAAACACAGTGACCAGATGTTACACACAATTAAAGAAGAAACACTTACAGACATTTTTAAAAAAGGTGTTGGATTGCTGAAAGAAGGGAAGCTGGATGAAGCCCTGGCTTGTTTTACTGTGACCATACTGTATAAACCTCAAAGCTTTGCAAGTTATTTTAATGCTGGAGTGTGTTTAGCAAAAAAAAGGCAGTTTCATGATGCACTACAATACTTTGAAAATGCCAGAGAACTAAACCCTGACAATGAACTTGTCTTGCGCTATATTGAAAAAATAAAAGCAATACAATAATACTTTGCAGTAAATGAAAAACCTTCTTGAACAGAAAATAAAGAACCTGCCATTAAAACCCGGTGTATATCTTTTTATTAATCAAAAAAAAGAGATTATCTATATTGGCAAAGCTTCATCATTAAAGAAACGGGTTGCTTCGTACTTTCAGAAAAATTTAGATGCAAAAACACGTGTACTTGTTATGCATATAACTGATATTGACTATATTGTTACTCAAAGTGAAATTGAAGCCCTGCTATTAGAAAGCTCATTAATAAAGAAACACAAACCAAAATATAACATACAGCAGAAAGATGATAAGCGTTTTCCGTACATTGCTATTACGCTGCATGAAAAATTCCCGCGGGTGATTTTTACTCGCAGGATTTTTCATAATGGCGATAGATACTATGGACCCTACACTGATGCCCATGCTGCACGAAAGACAGTGGCACTGCTCAATAAAACATTTAAACTAAAAACATGCACCAAAGATATACCCTTAAAGCCGCATGAAAGGCCATGTCTTAATCATCAGATGGGACGATGTCAGGGTGTATGTACCGGTATTGTTACTGAAGATGAATATCGCAGCGTGATAGACACTGTAATGCAATTTTTGGATGGCACTATTGACCCGGTGCTTGAAAATCTTACGGCGCTTATGAATTCATATTCACAGGCAATGCGTTTTGAAAGCGCAGCTCAGGTACGCGACATGATATTTGACATTCAGAAGATGCTGCAAACACAGCATGTTGTCACACCATTAGGGCAAAATCAGGATTATATTGGCATTACCACCCACAAGGATGAAGCGTACATTCTGATTTTCCAGTTCAGGCATGGCAGCCTGACAGGCAAACGTATCTTTGTGTATAATAATGCTGAGTACACCAGCCGCTCTTCACTTATTGCACAGTTTATTGTTGAATACTATGCTACCAATGAACCACCACAAACCATTGTCATTCCTGACATGATTGAAGACAGGAATATAGTTGAAGAGTATTTAAGCTCTAAAACCTCACAGCCTGTACACACCATTACTCCCAGAACTGACCATGAAAAAGCTGTTATGCAAATGCTTCATAAGAATTTAGATCTGGCCATAGCTCAAAAGATTGCTCCAGGCTGGCAAAAAGCTCTATTTGAACTACAGGAAGTGTTAAAACTCCCAGCACTTCCCATGGATATAGAATGTTTTGATATATCAAACATTCAAGGCGCTTTTTCTGTTGCCTCTATGGTGCATTTTACTGACGGGATGCCAAACAAAAAGGAATACCGACGCTACCGCATCCGCGCCTATTCCAGGCCAGACGATCCCGGAATGATTCACGAGGTTGTGGGAAGGCGCTTGCAACACCTTTTAAATGAAGGATTACCCCTTCCTGACCTGCTTGTCATTGATGGCGGAAAGGGGCAACTTACCCGTGCCCGTGAGGTGATGGAAGCGTTAGAGTGCTCTGTCCCCGTTATAGCACTTGCAAAACGGTTAGAAGAAATTCACCTCCCACAGGGCAACCCCCTGCAACTTCCTAAGACATCACCTGCATTGAAACTACTGCAGGCCATCCGTGATGAAGCTCATCGCTTTGCTATAACCTATCACCGCAACCTTCGTGACAGGCAAATGACTGCGTCTGTGCTTGATTATATAAGCGGTGTTGGTCCTCATTACAAAAAAAAGCTATTGCAAAGCTTTGACACCATAGAACACATCAAACAATCAAATGCAGAAACTATTGCACAAAAAGCAAAGATCCCTGTAACAGTTGCTCAAAAGATCTATGATTTTTTTCACAATGAGGAAAGCAATTAAAAGCTTTTGCACAGTAACTATCGCCCAATAATATTAATTTGCGATAGTCCATTGATAATAAACTGAACTGCCATTGCCGAAAGGATAAGCCCCATCAGTTTGTGAATCACAGAAATCCCCGTTTGACCAAGCATATGCTGTAGCCTGCCAGCAAGTGCCATGACAACCATGGCAATAAGGAATGTAACCGCTGATATAACCGATATTATGGCAAGCTTTATAACATCACCCTGCGCCTGCGAGCTAAACATGAGTAGTGCTGCAATATTTCCCGGACCACATAAAAAGGGAATAGCAAGCGGAAACACGGCAATATCAGTGTCAGCCTCATATTCTTTATCGTCAAGCTTTTGCGTTCGCCGTGGCCGTGCAAGCAACATGTCCATGGCAATCACAAATAAAAGTATTCCCCCTGCAATCATAAATGCACCAGGCGTTATACCTATAAAGCGCAAAAAAATATGAGCACTGAAAATGAAAAAGAGTGAAACAATAATTGATATGGCCGTGGATTTCACAATAACCTTTTTGCGATACGATGCGTCATACGGTGCTAAGTATGCCACAAATACGGGGATAAGGCCTAATGGATCCACCACAAAGAAAAGCGTAAAGAATACCGCTGGTATAAACGTTGACTCAGTCATAGTTACACAACAACATAGTTAACATCAAGAATTTCAGGTAACTGTGCAAGGTTTTCAAGCACTGCCTGCTGGATATCCTCATCTATTTCCAGTATCACCAGCGCCTTACCGCCACGGCGCGTTCGTGCCAGATGCAGGTTGGCAATATTTATATGATTTTTACCCAAAAACATCCCTATTGCACCAATAACATTGGGAACATCATTGTTGTGCATAACAAGCATTTTCCCGGAAGGTATAAAATCAATAAGATATTCATCACAGCGTACCACCCACGGCTGCTTTGCAATAACCGTTCCCCACAGTTCATTGCTAAGCGTACCACCTTCAGCCTTAGCTTGCACAAGGTGAGCCCAATCACCGGATTGCGTACTTTCACCAACATGTACCTTAATGCCACGTTCTGCTGCTATCATTGTAGCATTGACATAATTTATTGGCCTGTCAATATAGGGCGATAGTAAGCCTTTAAGGTATGCTGCTGTCAACGGTTCCCTGCTATATTTACCAAACTCTCCAGAATAATACAGCTGAACTGAACGCACCTTGCCAGCTAACATGATTGCCTGAAATTTCCCCATGCGCTCTGCCAGATTAATAAATGGCTTGAGGAAATCATACTGCTGCATATCAACTGATGGATAATTGACACTGTCATGAATCACACCCTTTGTAAAGTAATCGATGACGGTTTGCGCTGCCTCAATGGCAACTGACACCTGAGCTTCATACGTATATGCACCTAAATGAGGTGTGAGGATAACGTTATCAAGCTCATGGAATGGCGGCAGATTTTCAGGTGGTTCCTGAGTGAACACATCTAATGCTGCACCCGCTATTCGCTTTTCTTTCAATGCTTTGTATAAATCCTGTTCATTAACAATGCCTCCCCGTGCACAGTTTACAATACGCACTGTTGGTTTTAATTTTTTTATAACATCAGCATTAATGAGGTTTTTTGTTTCGTCGGTTAATGGTGTATGAACGCTGATAAAGTCAGCTTTTTTCCATATTGTTTCTAAATCAGCAATGTCTATATCCATAGCTGCTAATTTTTCTTTTGCTAGATAAGGATCAAATCCCACTACCTGCATCCCCAAAGCCTTACACAATTTAGCTAACTCTGCCCCTACCCGACCCAATCCTATAATGCCTATAACTTTACGTCGCAGTTCAACTCCTTCAAATTTCTTCTTTTCCCATAGTTGCTTTTTCATTGATGCATCTGCCTGTGGTATAGTGCGGGCAATTGAACATATAAGCGATAGAGCAAACTCAGCAGTGGAAATGGTATTCCCACCTGGAGCATTGGTAACAATAATACCTTTGGCCGTGGCAGCTTCAACATCCACATTATCAACACCAATGCCAGCACGGGCAATGATTTCTAATGCTTTAGCTTCTTCAATGATATCAGCTGTAACATGGGTAGCTGATCGAATAATAAGGGCATGAGCACCAGCTACGTGCTTTTTCAGGGTATCACTATCTAAACCTGGCTTGTATACTATATCAAAATCAGGGTTGCTCTGTAAAAGCTGCAACCCTTCGGGAGCAATGTCATCAGTAATAAGAATTTTCTTTTTCATGGTTTTCTCCCTTAGAAAAATTTATTTTACTCTTACTGTTATTGTAAAGTAGCCTTTACTGGCTTTTCATTTGATTCATAATTCAATTCTACTGTAACTCCTAATATAAGTAGTTTTGTTATTTACAATGAAACACTCCACTATGGACATAATCCCACTGTTTATCCTTATGGCCCCTTTATAACCCTATCTTTTCATGTGTAATAATGTAAAAAATACTAGAGTACTCCCTCCATGTATTATTACATCTTATAATATAGTAACTGGGTTTAAATGTCAATACATAGATTATAATGAAGTTTAATACTGGATATATTCCCATATTACACTATCATAAAAATTTACCCTACCAATAGCTTTTCCACTTGACTTTTTCCTATCAATTCACTAAATTATAATAAAATATTGTGAATAGATTCACTATAATTTACATATATTTGGTGAATAAATGGTATTAAAACGCACTATTCAGGATCAAATTGAAAAATTTTTATTCAAAAACAAAATAATTCTTATTTATGGTGCCCGACAGGTTGGTAAAACTACTCTGGTTAAATCAATAATGCAAAAATATCAGGATAGTGCACTGTACCTCAATTGTGATGAACCTGATATAAGAAATTTACTTCACAATAGAACATCCACAGAACTAAAATATATCATTGGGCAGAAAAAATTAGTAATAATTGATGAAGCACAGATGGTGAAAGATATAGGAGTTACACTAAAGCTACTCATAGATAATTTTCCGGAAATTCAAATCATAGCTACGGGTTCATCATCATTTGAATTAGCCAGCACTATATCACAACCCTTAACAGGCAGAAAAATTGAATTCAGACTATTCCCTTTTTCAATACAAGAATTGCACTCTATTTATTCCCGCTTGGAGATGGACCGTCTACTGCCACAATTTATGATATATGGTATGTATCCTGATATAGTACTGAACAAGGAAAATACTATAATACTTTTAAAAAATCTTGCTTTTAGTTACTCATACAAAGATGTGCTGCAATATCAGCAGATAAAAAATCCCGAAATTCTTGAAAAGCTATTACAGGCATTAGCTTTGCAAATTAGCAATGAAGTATCGTATAATGAATTATCTTCTTTGCTTGGTATTGATAAAAACACAGTAGCAAACTACATTAGAATACTGGAACAAGCATTTATCATCTTTAAACTACCTCCATTAAGCCGTAACTTGCGGAATGAAATAAAAAAACTAAAAAAAATATATTTCTGGGATACTGGCATACGGAATGCATTAATTAATAATTTTAATTCACTTGAATTGAGAACGGATACAGGGGCATTATGGGAAAACTTCTTTATTGCAGAAAGACTTAAATTTTTATATAACTCAATGGCAAATAAAAACATATATTTCTGGCGAACTCAGCAAAAACATGAAATTGATTATGTTGAAGAAGAAAATGGCCAATTTGATGCATTTGAAATTAAATGGAATAAACAAAAGGTGAAAATTCCATCAATATTCTTAGAAAATTACCCTGTAGCTCACCAGTATTGTATCAACAGGCAAAACTATATAGATCATATGTAAGCTACCTTCTTTGCCACCACCATGCAGCAAGCGAACCCGAAATATTGTGCCATATACTAAAAATTGCTCCGGGCAGTGCAGCTAATGCTTCAAAATGTACAATAGCAAGTGACACCGCAAGCCCCGAATTCTGCATACCCACTTCAATAGCAATAGTTTTACGTACCCTTTTATCAAATCCCATTACAGTAGCGGCACCATACCCTAACGCAAACCCTGCCACATTATGCAGCATTACCACAAGTATGGTAATACATCCCACTGTATGCAGGCTATGAGCATTTGCCGCAGTGATTCCTGCTATAATAGTAACTATCGCCACAACTGATACCGAAGGAAGCACCATTACCACATGGTCAATATATTTTTTTAAAAGAAACCGCACCATAATACCCAGTGCTACCGGCACGATAATAACCTGTACAATAGAAACAACCATGGAAATAAGTGGAACCGGCACCCACCGCCCGGCAAGAAGATACGTTAACAGAGGGGTCAGAGCAGGTGAAAGCATAGTGCTTGCAGTAGTCATCCCAACCGAAAGCGCTACATCGCCCTTTGCTAAGTATGTAATAACATTGGAGGCGGTTCCTCCAGGGCATGTGCCAACCAGAATCACACCAATGGCAAGCAGCGGCGGCAGATGAAAAAGCATGCACAAAAGCCAGGCAACAAGCGGCATGATAATAAACTGCGCCACCACACCGGTAACTAGAGCCATTGGGTATTTTACCACCACAACAAAGTCAGAAGGCTTTAAGGTTATGCCCATTCCAAACATGATTATTCCTAAAAAAAGCGGTATGTAGTTTACCAGAGGTTTAAACGCCAAAGGGAAATAATACCCGCATATAGATAAGAGAACAACCCATACTAAAAAATATTTTTCAATGATGTGTGTAAACCTGAGCATATAGATGTACCATCTAAAAAAGGGTGGCGATAGTTACTGGTAAGAAATACCGTATGCACAATAAAATTTTTGTATCACTGACTTCTATTGTGTGCGCAATCGTTTACATAGAAAAATATGCGCTCTCCCCGGGAATCGAACCCAGACGCACGGCTCCGGAGGCCGACGCTCTATCCATTGAGCTAGGAGAGCACGCATACCGTACATAGGCATATATACCAGAAAAGCTTACTATGTGTCAAGATTATTTGAGATACTGTATAGTAGTTTTAACGCAAATGATATTCTTTAGCAATATCCTCTAAAGTTTGAACTGAATTGGGCAATACTGTATCTGGCACATAACCATATTTCTGCATACATTGAAACCGTTTGCACTGATTACGTCCCTCAATACCTTCACAATACAGAGATTTAAAAACTTTTGTGGTTACAACCATATCCTGTAAAATACCCGTAAAAATTGGGCATTTATCTGCATAGTGACATTTATCATTCATATTCGCAATCGTGAATATTTCTTTATACAACCGTAATTACAACAATGATGCATGTACTGTTTTATTAATATCACTTATTTACATGTTATTCAATTATAATAAATTGAAAAACAAAACCCTCTTTTTACACAACATGTGGTATATAACAAAATTTTTTTAACCTTTAAAAATTATATCCATACCATTCGGTCTTTTTAACACAAAATATTTTGTGATATCATACAGAGTATATGGAGTACACAGGTAATAATTAACACATAGCAAACAGAATGGAGTCACTTTTCATCGTGTGGGAAAAGCAAAGAATAAAACTGCACAATAAAGAAATAATATACACTATACATTATATAGACATGAATAAAGGAATTTTTTAAAGGATTAATACAAAATTTTTTTGTTTTTTTTGCCGATATAAGCTATAAATATTCTTGACAAGTAAGCAACAAAATTTTTTTTGGTGCTATACTTTCCTCCAATTTAATGATTGGCGAACCTCCAAATTCTCTTTAGAGGGGAACCCTCTTCCCCTCTACTTTTTTATTACGAGCGATGTGAAAAGATCAAAGATATTAATAAAATCCCTGGTATTCGTTGCGGGAAATGCGGTACTTTCGTCTATAATACTTGACAATGGCAGGCTTAATCATAAGGTAGCTGGCAATTATCCTGTCCGGCCAACCATATTCCAGGAGTTTTAAAATTGTTTTTCTCATGCTTTCCTCCTTGATTTTTGGGCAGACTATTCCGTTGGATTTATATTATAAGTAATTATAAATTTTGCAAGCTTTTTTTAGTAAAAAATTTAAAATTTTTTCCGATAAATATAAACCTGGCACAAAAATTTTATGTCACATTAGAATGGGTAATACCCTCACCATGAGGATGTGCTAAAAAGATACCTCATTTCAATTACTTTGCACCCGCGTCATTGCGAGGAACGAAGTGACGAAGCAATCTTGCTTTTTACGGCATTGAGATTGCTTCACTTTGACATGCTCAGCGCAAGCGCTACACTCGCAATGACATTGCACTCTCGTCATTGTGAACTCCACGGTTTGCTTTGAGATGGCCCGATGTTCATTATTTGATAATAAGGGAACTTCTAAAAACTGTTTTTTTTGGATGTTCCCTTGTGGCCACAATATATATGTTAAAACTGCTTTCTATTATGTGAATAATTTCTGAAGAAAGCAGTTTTTTTGACGTGCCCATAAGGGAACTTCTAAAAACTGTTTTTTTTGGATGTTCCCTTGTGGCCACAATATATACGTTAAAACTGCTTTCTAATTTATGAATAATTTTGGAGGAAAGCAGTTTTTAGATGTGCCCATAAATAATACTTGTTTTTTAACCTGTTATTTTGTAGTGTATCCTGCATAAACAAAGTAATGTGTAAAAAATTAGGGAACTTATGGAAACTGTTTTTACGGAAGTTCCTTTGTGGGCACAATATATAGGACAAGACCGCTTTCTTTTTAGTGCATCCGTACTGATGAAAGCGGTTTTTAGAGGTGCTCATAAATATTATAGTGATAAATAATAGGAATATGGCACGGACAAATAAATTTAATATCGAAGACAATATTGTTAACAGTATCATAGGCGAAGGTTCTGAATTCAAAGGCGAATTTAACATTAACGGATTACTGCGTATAGATGGTAAATTCAAGGGAACTATCGCCACTGATGGTAAGGTGCTTATTGGGCAAACAGGCGAAGCCATAACCGACATCAAGGCACGCGTGGTGGTGATAGGCGGCACTGTGAAAGGCAATATCTATGCCACGGAGCGGGTGATTATGCTGTCAACCGGTACCATACATGGCAATGTCATAACGCCAAGCCTTATTATGGAAGATGGTGTTATTTTTGAGGGTAACTGCACTATAAACAAGAGGCAGGAATGACATGATTGAGATAGTACCCCCAAACCCCAAGAAAGAAGAACAAAAAATTGTTAAACGTAAAAAAGGCACCAAATCCGCAGGCCTCCATTCAACATTCAGATCCACCTTTGAGGGAACTCTTGAATTTTCGCTGCCTGAAACCTTAGATGAACTTCTTGAAGATCTAAAAGACCAGGAAAAAAAATTTATGGCCGATCCCTCATTGTACAACATGCAGCGGTACAAGGCACTGGTTCAGCGTATACTAAAAATCCTGGTAAGCGAAGAATATGTGGTAAACACGTTACAACGAAAACGCCGTGATCGTGCTGATTTTGTGGTTATACAGCAAATACAGAATAAGCTTGAAGAGATTACAAAAGCCTATATAACAAACAACAAAGCTTTTGATATATTAAAAACCTTTGATGAGATCAGAGGGTTAATCCTGGACCTTACCCACTAAAACCATGACACAAATTTTAGGCAATACTGTTCAGCAATCTATTATTTTGCACGCTGCCAGCAATAACATCCTTCCTCATTCAATGCTATTTTCAGGGCTGGAAGGTATTGGCAAAAAACTTTGTGCAGTTACATTGGCCAAAACAATGCTGTGTGCCAGTGGCAACGCGTGCGGTGTCTGTCCTTCATGCAGGCAGATAGATCATGCAACGCACCCCGACGTTATCATAATTGAACCCAATGAGAAAGGGAACATCCCCATTGGCAGCGACGAACAGCAGGGAAGTATACGATGGCTAATTGGTCGCGTGAATTTAGCCTCCCTTAATCAAAAACGAGTCGTCATCATCAATGATGCCCATTGTATGAACATTCAGTCGCAAAATGCATTGCTTAAAACCGTTGAAGAACCGCCAGCACATACGTTTATTATCCTTATTAGCTCCGAACGCAATCAACTGCTGCCAACCATACATTCTCGTGTTACGGAATATGTCTTTCATCCTCTAAGCGATAGCGACCTCGTGTCCATCCTGCAAAAAAGTGGCATTGACAGGCAAATGTATGATGCCATCATCCCTGTTGCAGGAGGGTCTGCATCCTATGCTCTGACCCTTGCTCGTGAGGATCTCTTTTCGCAGCTTAAAGAAGCATACAGCGCTATAGCTAACTTTATATGCCAGCCAGAAGTTTTTTCCCATGATCTATCGCCCATACTACAGGAAATTGGTGCATACAGAACAATTGACCTTTTGATTAATATATTCAGACTGCACTGCACTAAAAACAGATTGCCCTGGCTACACAGCGCACTTGACCAAATGCATGCTGTAGAAATTATTAAAATATTACTTGAACTGCGAAAGGGTATTTCCCACAATATTAATATTAGAATGGCACTGAAAGGCATGCTATACTCTTTATGTTTTACTCAATAATTTTTTTTAAGCAGGTTTACCTATGGATATAACAGGCGTAAAACTTAGATGCAGCCAGCAAGTTTATTATGTATATACAAACAATCTTTTTGTTCGTCGTAATTCCCTGTGTGTAGTAGAAACGGAACATGGTATAGATATTGGCAGGGTTTTTAAGAAACTTACTTCCCTGCCCGACGATTCAATAAAAGTGGGAGGGAAGCTTGTACGCCTTGCCACACAGGAAGATTTAAACCTTTTGCCTCAAATTGAGGCACTTGAAGATAGGGCTTTTGCGGTGTGCAAGGAAAAAATCATTGAAAAAAAATTAGAGATGAAACTTGTCATGGTCAAAAGCCTTTTTGATAAAACCAAGATTATCTTCTATTTTGTGGCTGACGGGCGTATTGACTTCAGGGAACTGGTGCGGGATTTAGCTGCGGTGTTCAGAACACGCATTGAGATGCGTCAGATTGGCGTGCGTGATGAAGCGCGCATGTGCGGAGGGTATGGAACTTGTGGCAGGCAACTGTGCTGTGTTAACCTCAAAGAAGAATTTGAACCAGTTTCTATCAAAATGGCTAAAGATCAAAATATGAATTTGCACTCGCTGAAAATTTCCGGTATGTGCGGAAGGTTGCTATGTTGTCTTGGATATGAATACCATATTTATCGTGAGATTAATGAATCACTACCAAGTCCGGGTTTTCAGTTTACTGTTAATAATATTCCTTTTGTGGTAGAAGCAATTGATAGCTTAAAAGAATCATTGATACTGAGGCATGACTCCAATACTGTTGCCATTCATAGAGATGAAATTAGCAATATAAATGGGACATTTGTATTGAGCGATACTGCAATTGAAAAATTAAAACATTCACTGGAAGTTGTTACTGAAGAGGTATAATCAATGGAAAAGCGCTTTTATGTTACCACGCCTATTTACTATGTTAACGCTGAACCACACATAGGCCATGCTTATACTACCATAGTGGCTGATTTTGTCAATCGCCTGTATAAAATGCGAGGCTATGAAACCTTCTTTTTAACCGGCACTGATGAACATGGTGACAAGATAGTCAAAGCTGCCATGCAGAACAATGCAAATCCACAGGAATATACTGATAAAATCAGTGCCATTTTTAAAGCACAGTGGCAAGCAATGGGGATTGAGTTTAATGATTTTATCCGCACTACCGAAGAACGTCATAAAAAAGTGGTACAGTACGTATTGCAAAAAGTGTATGATAATGGCGATATCTACTTTGGAAGCTATGGCGGTTTTTACTGTTTTGGCTGCGAGCGCTACTTTACCGAAAAGGAGATGGTTGATGGCAAATGTCCCGACCATCAAAAACCTCTGGAATATATTAAAGAAGACAATTACTTTTTTAAAATGAGCAAATATCAGCAATGGCTGATTGATTATATTAATGAACATCCAAACTTCATTAGGCCCGAGCGCTATAAAAATGAAGTTCTTGCAATGCTTGAAGGTGAGGCGCTTGAGGATTTATGCATTTCACGCCCCAGGGCCCGTCTTTCATGGGGTATACCGCTACCTTTTGACAATAACTTTGTAACGTATGTGTGGTTTGATGCACTCATTAATTATATCAGCGCTATTGGGTATCCCGATAGTGACCTTTTTAAAAAATTCTGGCCTGTATCCAACCATATTATTGCAAAGGATATTGTTAAACCCCATGGTGTATTCTGGCCAACCATGCTGAAAGCTGCAGGCATTGAGCCTTACCACCACCTCAATGTCCATGGCTACTGGAATATGGAAGCTGCAAAAATGTCAAAGTCATTGGGCAACGTGGTAACACCATCACAACTATTAGAAAAATATGGCAATGACGAAATCCGATATTTCTTTTTACGGGAAATGACGTTTGGACTTGATGCAAAATTTTCAGAAGAGGCCATAATTAATCGTATTAACTATGACCTTGCCAATGATTTGGGTAATTTAATAAACCGTACCTTTAACATGGTGCATAAGTACTGTGATGCTAAAGTGCCACCATTTCATAGCGATAGCCCCGCAGGAAGAACAGATATGCAGAAGGCATTGAATGATGCAATGAACCATTATTTTGATTATATTGATGGCTTCCAGTTTAACCTGGCGCTTGAACGATTGTGGGATTTTATACGCTATTGCAACAAATATATTGATGAACACAAACCATGGCAGTTAGCCAAAGATGGGGACATCAGGCAACTTCAGTCGCTTCTGAGGAACCTGTTAGAAGGAATCTATGCAATAGCATACCTCCTTGCACCGGTGTGCATCACCAAATCACCTGTCATCATTAAATCACTCAAGGCTCCTCAACAGTATCCGGTTGAGCAACTTGTCAACTTAAAGGCACTTACCGAAGGCAGCATAATTGATAATCCAGGCATACTGTTCCCACGATTAGAAAAAGAAAATGATAAAGCATCACAAAAAGCAAAAAAAGAGGAAAAACCTATGGAAGAAACAGAAGGCCTTATTGACATTAAGGATTTTATGAAGGTTGAACTACGTATTGCAAAAGTATTACAGGCTCAGGCTGTTGAAGGCTCAAACAAACTCATTGAATTACAGATAGATACGGGCAAAGATACTCGCACTATTGTTGCAGGGCTTGCCCCTCATTATACTCCTGAATATCTTGTTGGGAAAAAGATTATTGTTGTGGCAAATCTTAAACCAGCCACATTGTTTAAACGAACATCACATGGGATGCTACTGGCAGCAAAATTGTCTAAAGATGACAAACCCATTTTGATTGAAGTTAATGATACAGTGCCGGTTGGTGCAGTACTCAGTTAATACGCCATGAGGCTTTATGAAGATTGGATTAATATCCGATACACACAATGATATTGAACTGGTTCAAAAGGCAATTGCTATATTCAAAGAACGCAATATATCTGTTATTATCCATGCCGGTGATCTTACCTCCTCTAAAATCATTTCCCTGTTTAAAGGTTTTGATGGCAGATTTGTGCTGGGTAACTGCGACATTGATGTTGAAGAAATAAACACAACTGCATCTGAATGCGGGTTTGGCTGTGTTGAACATTCATGCCAGTTTACGCTGGATGGCAAGAATTTTATGGTGTTTCACGGAAACAATGTCCCCATGTTCAGAGAAGCAGTTAACAGTGGCAAATACGATTACATCATCAAAGGGCATACACACATATTTGAAAATTACGTCAGCGGAAAAACTCGTATCATCAATCCCGGATCCCTGTACCGCGGTGAGGAACATACTGTTGCCATACTTGATACTGAAACTGATAAGGTAGAAAAAATTCGTATAGATATTGAAGAATAATTACCTGTCACCTTTTATAAGGCTTACAATGCGTTCAAAATCATCAAGCGAATAAAAACTTATTTCAATACGCCCCTTGCCTGCTGAATGGCGTATCTCAACACGGGTGCCTAAAAATGAGATTAGCTCTTCTTCCAGTTTCCGTATATGGGCATCCTTTGCTTTCTTTTTCTTTTTACTACTGTTTTTTGGCACTTCAGCTATTGCTTTTTCAACTTCACGCACCGACAGTCCTTGATGGATTATCCTGTCAAACAATGCCTCCTGTTCATCCCCGGAAACACCTAAAAGCAATTTTGCATGTCCAACATTAATTCTCCCATCCTGTAACGCTTCCTGCATGTGCTCGGGCAGATTAAGCAAGCGCATGATATTGGCAACCGTTGCCCTGTCTTTGCCCACACGATCAGCTATTTCTGATTGCTTGAGCTTGAAACGTGTTGCAAGCATTTTATATGCTTTTGCTTCTTCTATTGGGTCTAAGTTTGTTCGTTGAATATTCTCGATAAGAGCCAGCGTCAGATTCTGCTCTTCAGTTGTGTTCATGACAATTGCTTTTA
This sequence comes from Spirochaetota bacterium, assembly GCA_040756435.1. Lineage (NCBI taxonomy): Bacteria > Pseudomonadati > Spirochaetota > Spirochaetota bacterium. The sequence continues at coordinate 16,873 of JBFLZD010000037.1, forward strand.
TGGTTGGCTTTCCCAATAACTTGCATGCTCGCCATCTGCGTTCACCAGCTACAATAAAATATTCCTCACCCTGCTTGCGCACTATAATTGGCTGTAGCAATCCCACATGCTGTATGGATTGTGCAAGCCCTGCTATCTCTGCTGCATCAAAATGGACTCGTGGCTGGTCAGGATTTGGCATTATTGCATTGATAGGAATATCCACAACACGTTCTTTGTCCTGTAATAAAACCTTTTCAAAATCACTCACCGGTGTTGGTGATGTGGTGATGATTGCTCCCAATCCTTTGCCTAAAACTTTTTTTGCCATTGTCTGCTCCTGTAATGGATACTATGAGCTATCGCACATTCTGAATTAATTCATGTGCTAACTGCTCATAGCTCATACTGCCACTTGAAGTCCTGTCATAAAGATTGATGGGCTTGCCAAATGACGGTGCCTCAGAAAGCCGCACATTACGTGGGATTATTGCTGAAAACACTTTATTTTTAAAAAATTGTTTTACATCCGAAACTACCTGCTGCGAAAGATTGGTGCGCGGGTCATACATGGTCAGTAGCACTCCTTCAATTTCCAGCTTAGGATTGAGTGTATCCTGTACCATGGAAATAATTTTCAGAAGCTGACTTAAACCCTCAAGTGCATAGTATTCACACTGCAGCGGAATAATTACCGAATCCGATGCAACCAGGCTATTTAAAGTGAGTATCCCTAATGATGGTGGGCAGTCGATAAGTATAAAATCAAATGTATCACGTACCTTTTCCAGCGCCCTTTTCAATAAATACTCTTTATCCTCCATATCCATTAGTTCAACTTGAGCCCCAGCTAAATGCATATTGGAAGGGACTATATAAAGATTTTCGATAGTTGTCCTGAAAATTGCTTCCTGTACGGGAATGGTTCCCAGCAAAACCTCATACACTGTTGTTTCCATTTCCTCTACGTTGACACCAAGGCCAAATCCGGCGTTTGCCTGAGGGTCAATATCTACAACCAGAACCTGTTTCCCTTTTTCTGCTAAAAATGCAGCTAAATTGACAGCGGTTGTGGTTTTGCCAACCCCTCCTTTCTGGTTGGAAATGGATATAATTTTACCCATTGATAGCTCCCTTTGAAAAATATTCCCAATTATATGACAATCACTATATATGGTTAATCAAAATAGTGACATATAAGGGAACTTCTAAAAACTGTTTTTCAGGATGTTCCCTTGTGGGCACAATATAATAGGATAAAACCGCTTTCTATTATATGAGTAATTACGGAAGAAACCGGTTTTTAGAGGTGCCCATACATTTACTGCTCTGATATATGGTGTCAATAAATGTATACATATGTATGAATTGTATACCTTCAATTGCAAGCTTTTTTTATCATATACGTACACCACCGGAGGTTGTGGGGAAATATAATAAGCTATTTATTGTTGCCTATGGATAAAATGCCCATCCCTGAACCAATAGCGGCGTTTTCCGGTAAATTTCCGTGGATTTATCCTCTTCCATGTCAACCCTAAAAGCACAATGACAGCAATGGCACCCATGCTAAGGCGCACTAGCGGCATATACGGAATTATGCGCCTACCCTGTGCTATAACCAGTGCAAAAGGTTTATAGGCTGCCCTGTTACACTGATACACACGTACTGTAACATCCTGAGTTATAGGGTTATACCATGATATTTCATTTATAAATCCACTGTCCCATGAACCCAAAAGTTTTTTGCCTGCAAAAATATCAACCTGTACCGGGTAAGAAGTTGGAAGATAAATGGTAACAGCGCCATGGGGCAGTGTGCACGTATAACTTCTGGCATATTCATCCGCTTTAAACGTGTCAACCACCGATAATGCTATGCTCTGACCCCAGTACCACGCTTTCTGTAACAGTTCATCAACCAGCATGCCATACGCTGTTCTGAAAATAAAATAGCGCATGTATAGTGAATCTTCACCGGTATGGTATGCCGAATAATACACCACGCCATTGCCATATTTTTTAAAGAATGCAACAGGCCCTTCCCGCTCGCCTCCAATAGTGGGGAAATACCCTTTGGCCAGTATGGATGCATTAGCTTTTTGTAATGCCACCCAGCCATTATAATTGACAGTAAGTTGCATATCATCACGCATAACAAATGAAGCAAAATCATCATTTAAAAAGCTGTGGATCCTGCCACTGGTGCCATAATGTGGGAAATTATTAAAAAAGGACAGGGAACACCCCAATGCTTCAACAAACCTGTATGAATAACCTGCAGCATACAACCTGCCACCACTTTTCACAAAATCCTGAAGCAGTGCATGTAATCGCTTATAATCAATACCCTCATAATCATCTTTTAATGCAACACCCTGAATACGCTGCCCATGTGCCATTACCTGAATACTTGCCTCAATAGGCTGCTCAACACCGCAGGGTATAAACACAGCATCAAATCCTGACAGGGAACTATCGCCCGCTACTACTGATGCACGTTTTATGATATACGGAATATGATATACATCAAGGAGTGTGGTGAGGTTATCATGATAGGATTTGAACACCAATACCCGTGGTGCTGCCTCAACGCGCAATGTAAAAAAAAGCATGGCAAGAATGACTAAAATCCTCATGAAAGACTCCGGATTTGCGATACTATTTTTGTACGTTCATCCAGTATGCCATATAGCCTGTCATTGAGGCATACATGTGCCACCTGCAGGCAATAGGCAACCATCTGAGGGAACACACCATCACGCAATGTGGGATGTATTACCGGCTTGTGTAACAAAAGTTTTGACAGCGGCCGCAATTTTGAAAAACCGGTTATGATACAATCAGAAAAGGGAACAGGCATCGCTTCTGTGTCTTCAAGTGATGATAAACCTGACGTATGTGCAGAAAACGCCGTGCGCATCACTGCATCGTCTTTGCCTGGTGAGCCACGTAAAATCCACCTGCGGTGACGGTTATACAGAGTAAATAACTCAATCCCAAGATCGTAACACATATCCCCAATCACGGTCATAAAGCGTTCAATAGGATACAAGCTTTTTTTCTTTTTATTTATACCTTCTATCAATTCATCGCGAGTTACGTGAAATGTGGGATTGTTGGATCTGAATGTATTGATTTCGGACAGTATTTCGGAAAAGCGTGCTAATTCATGTGAAAAATAATTTTCAGTAAATATACATCCTTCATAGTGATTTTTATTGTTTTCAAAATATATTGTTGTGCCATCAAGCAGTGCGCCATATTCATTGATAAAACCCAAAAGCATCCCTTCAAGTGCAATGAGTATATCTTTATTATATGCATCATCAAACACCTCATTGCGTTTATCAACCATTTTACGCTGATCATCAAATCCCTGAATGGCAACTTCCTTCCCCTCAGGAGCATAAGTAAGAAACCTGTACAATTCATCGTACGGGTCAAGCTTTCTATGTAGTTCTTCTTTTGCTTTCTTCTTTAACGATTCGGGATCTTTACCTGCTTTTACCAGTTCATCGTGATCAAAATTCCATTCAGTATCCAAAACCTTTGGAACTGTTATATCAAATAGCGTAATTATATCAGATAACATAACAGGTTTGCACAAAACCAGCGCCTCTACACAGGCAGTACAAAATGCTTCAAATGATGGCAACGAAGCCTCTTTTTTAAGAAGATTGGTTAGTGAGCATTCATTGGTGGAAGAAGGATAGAGCAGACATCGCAGAGTGGTAATGAAATCATAGATATATTGTTCAATGGTCAGATTCTTTTTATTCATAGTTTCATTCTTTTGAAGATCCTGGCTTTGACGTAATTTCTGGTCAATTAATTGAATCATGGCTTCTTTGGTCTGAGCATCACATAGGGAAAGTTTTAACATAGAATCCATATAGGGCGATAGTAACTGCTTAAACACCTCAGGCCGTGTCCATTTGAGCTCAATATACTGCTTATCAATCAAGCATGACGATGCAAGAGCATTGTACAGAACAACACAGTAATTAAAAATTTTAGGATCAGATATTGACTGATCATCGACAATATCACAGAGCACCCTATACAGGCGCTGACGCATTGAATACTGCAGTTCAAATAATTTCTGGGAAAACTTTAACAAGCGTTGTGACGGAACAAGCCGCCGTAAAAACCCAATACCAAATTTATTATTTGCATGAACAAGGAGCCTTTTTTTAAAAAGTTTGGTATGCCTGTACTTCTGGTACATATAGGGTGTGTTCTTTGAGTTATATCCCTCAGGTGTTTTAAACTCTTCCCCCTTCACTTCAACTTTGCCTGGAGCCACCGGTTTTACAGGCTTATCGGGATAGTTTTTAACAAGATCTATGATGGCATTATATTTCTCTTCTTCAAGTATACGGTCATTGGCAAGTATTGCCCTCACAATATCCATTTTTCCGGCAGGGATGTCCTTTGACAAAAGCAGAGCTTTGGCTTTTCGTTTTAGTGCTTTGATATCGGTTTGCATAGTCCTCTTGATTTATGAACTATCGCTAATATTAAAATGCAAGTGTTGTTGTGTCAAGATTAATTACTTGTTGGGTGGAAACAAGGCTCTGACCCCTCATTTTTCTTTTTCCGTTAGCATTGGAGAAAATTATTTCACTCTCAATTCAATAAAACTTGCTATCAAGTCAGATGACATCTCTATTTCAGGGCAATGTAGTTTTGAAAATTGCTTCCCGTGGCCGGTAAAGCTTTTTTCACCATACAACAGATCCATGCAATCCAAAATATATGAAAGTTTAGATGCGCATGTTCACTGTATATTCAAAGAAAATGACCATACTGTTTTGGACGATATTGGTAGCCATGCAGGTTTTGAAATAGTTGGTGATATAGATAATCTTATTGCACATTGATATATCCAGAGCAATGCTTGATTACGCCCGGCAAAAATACAATGCTATACACAATATAGAGTATATTCACTCAGGATTTTTAGGTTTAAATGTTCATAGTCTTAATGTTGATGCTGTGTATACAAAAATGGCATTACACCACCTGCCGGATTTCTGGAAGCAGGTAGCATTGAATAATATTTCATCAATTACAAAACCTGGAGGCAGATTATTCTATGAGGATGTAATTTTTTCAGGTGATATAGAAGTAATAGAACATAACATTGATCGGTGGATTAATCAATTTAAACAACAAACCGGAGAAGAATTTGCTAAAGAAGTAGAAATGCACGTCAAAGAAGAATTCAGCACCTTTGATTGGGTTATTGAAAACATGATACAAAAGGCTGGTTATAACATAAATACAAAATTAAATCAAAATGAGATGATTATACGATATATCTGCACAAAACAATAAATTCACAAAGCACTCAGGCGCTGTAAGCCTTCAATTTTGAACATATAATTTAATCATATAAAAAACGAGGGTTTGCCACACCCCCTCTAATTTTTTCTATCAAGCTGTAAAATTGGATTTTCCAATGCCATAAAATCAGCAGGATTTTCTAAATCATAGATACTATCCGGCGATAGCATCCTGGCAAGAGTTGTTTTTCCGCTTTGACGTGGACCAATAATAGCAGTGACAGGATAATATTGTATCCTTTATACTACTTCTTCCCTATCGTATTTTCTATCAATGATCATAACGTTGAAAATTCTTTGCCTTCCACCGAAATTTCAAGGAAATTATTATACCAGGGATAAAACTGTAAATGATTATTTCTTGGTAACTATCGCCTATTACAATTTAGCGTTTTATTGTTTTATTCCGTTTGATACTTACATTGATAAGATAATACAGTATAACCTGCCCAAGAAAAAGCGCACTGACAATTGCAGCAGGTACTCCATAGCCGGGGAGCTTAAACGTATTGACAATCCAGGATGGTATAAATATATAGCACAGTGCAAAAATGAAAAGTATCCCCACAAGTTTTAATTTTATTTTTTCGCTGAATGGGCTCATCACTATTTTAAATAACAGTACAATCCATAAAAAAACTGAACCAATTATTGCAAACATGTATAACGCTGATGCATCGATCATAGTAGTATCCTCTTATTGTGTAGTTTTTTGAAGGTATTTCACAATTGCATTCTTAAAGTTATTCTCTGTGTTTTCCAATCAGACACGTATGCATCATACGTAATATGCTGGAATTCCTTGATTTGTTTATAATATGTTTCAAGCTCCGACAATTTGTGAAGAATCAGAGGCGTATCTACCAATCTTATACCTCCTGTACAGTATCTGTTTTTCTTTAATAGCAAAATCAAAATATTTTCTTAATGCCAGCGATTCAAAGGTATGTCTAAAGAATGGTTCTTTGTCAACTAAAAGCATTTTATGGTGCATTATACGTCCCACAAGACTTTCTGGTGCAGTATTCAAAATAACAATATCAATCTCGGATGTGTGACAGATATCCGACAGAGTTAAAAAAAGATTCATAGTGTACTCTGCAATATTGTTTGTATCACGCACATATGTAGCAATATCTATATCTGACAAAGGCTTTTGAACACCTTTAGCTAACCCACCAAACAGGTACGCAAAAATGATGTTAGTATCACAATATAATGCCTGTTTCACTTCCTGTATGTATTCATACACATTATTGGGGATGTGTTCATAGTGAATCATGGTGATTTTTAAATGTCCTTACGTAAAGTATATTTAAAAGATATTCACGTACGCTTTTGGTGTCAATTAAAATAGTACCAGGTAAAAAACCAATACACAACGTGGATGATAAAAATCCATGCAGTACAAAATCTTTGTAAATATATTTGACGGTGATTATCTTGTATGGTACTATATTTACGCCAGTATGACGTTTATGGTAATTATGGCACATAGTGAAAGGTTTTACTGCACGAAGTTTTCATAAAACAATTGTATCACGGTATTTCTAAAACAAAAATCTGTTTATACTATTGTTTTTAATTCTAGAAGGTTACGTATGATGATTGATGACAACATTCATAGAGTTTTTCACGACATCACGTAACTACCGGTATCTCATCCCAGTGTGTGGTGTAGCGCGGTGAAAGAAATTTGCGGCGCATGGACCAGGGGCGCACCACACCTTCCGAAGCAAAATATACCGTACCACGACCATGCTCTCTGTTAACGCTGTCAACTGCCTGCATGAGCCGGTAGCGCTTTTCATAATTGTGCATATGAACAAAAAGTGTGGGCGATAGTTCCTGATACGGGATAATGTCAGTGAGCATAACACCCACTTTCTTATAACGATATCCTTCACGATATATGCTACACAACGCGGTGTGTGCTGCTACAATGATATCCGGTGTGTACGCTGAGTGCACATCAAGGACAACCGTTGCACTGCATGAATACTGTGGTTCGTTCTTAAACGGATTGGTTGATGCAACTACGGTGACTGCACCGGCAGCACAATGCTGCTTTCGCAGTTTGTTTGCAGCAATGGCGCTGTAATGGGCCGCTGCCTGGTCAAGTTCATGCAAGCTTTCCACAGGCCTGCCAAACGAGCGTGAGCTTACAATGGCTTTTTTGGGTGGCGGTGCATCCTCAAAGGTAATGCAGGGAATACCGCGTAGTTCGTACACAGTTCTAAGCCCCACCACGGTCATCTTCTTTTTTATGAAGCTATCATCGGTGTTGATAAGCTGCCATACATTGGATATCCCATGGCTTTGTAACATACGGGCATAACGCCTCCCTATGCCCCATACCTCAGCAATGTCAATTTTTTCAAGCAACGGTTGACAGTAACTATCGCCCGCTAAAACAAACACACCACTTTGTGTGCGCTTTTTTGCAATATGATTTGCAAGCTTGGCAAGCGTCTTGGTGGCTCCCATACCCACCGAAACAGGGATACCTGTCCACTGCATAACCTTTTGCCTGACGGAAAGCGCATACTGCTGTGCTTCTGCAGGCGGGACATTGCACAGTAAAAATGCCTCATCAATAGAGTACACCTCAACATACGGTGCGCAGGTTGACAATGTATCCATGACACGGCGCGACATATCAGCATACAATGCGTAGTTTGACGAAAACACTGCAACCTGGTGACGCTCAAGTGTCTCCTTACACTGATGAAATGGCGCCCCCATTTCTATGCCAAGCGCCTTTGCCAGCGGGCAGCGCGCTATGACATTGCCATCGTTGTTTGACAGCACCACCACCGGGCGCCTTGCAAGCGCGGGATTACACACCTTTTCGCACGAAGCGTAGAAGTTGTTGCAGTCAACCAGCGCGTACCACATAGTTAGCCCACCGTACGGATGATATGGACCACCACTCCCCACAGTGTGCAGTCAACCTCCGGGGTCAGAGCAATTGGCTGGTACGATTGGTTGTCGGGAACAAGCATGGTGCTGCCGTTGTGCATAACAAGACGCTTTACGGTAAGCTCACCATTTACTGCAGCAATGACAATGCTGCCACTGGATGGGGTCAGAGCCCTGTCCACCACCAGGATGTCACCATGAATAATGAGGGGTGCCATAGAATCGCCTGAAACACGTACAAAGAATGTGGCTGCGGGATGGCGTATCAGGTGTTCATGTAAGTCCAGTGTCTTTTCAACATAGTCATCCGCCGGGGAGGGGAACCCCGCCTTGATTGCCATAAGATACAGAGGTGCTTTTGGCGGTAATGCACAATGGATTAGCTGTACTGGCATATCGTATTCCTTTGAAAATAAAATTTTGCTGTCATGGCGTATGCGTATTGGGTGTAACACATGTATTTTGCACCACAGTTGTTTTACTTCTAAGACTAAAGATATACTATACATAAATTTAGTCAACATAAGTTTTGGTAAATTTTGAAAAAAAATTGTAGCCATGCTATCACACTATTTGCTTTGTGTGTAACTATATACAGTGATACAATGGACAAAAGTATCATGTTTTGTTCATAAATTGCCGTTATATGAAGCAGGGGATTTCTATGAATTTGCCAGATAGCTATTTTCTGCAACCATATAAAAACAAGGATATTGTGCTGCAACTGAAGGCATGGGCAGCACTGATATTCAACTTTTCTTTACTATTTATTGTAACCATTATGGGAATTTACTTTGTTGCCCATGGTACAACAGATCCTGCCATACTGCTCCCTTTTGCAGGTGGAATTTTAACAGCACTTATTTCATTACTATTGTTAAGAAAAGGAAGGTTTCAAATTGCAGCAAATATATCGTTTGCAAGTGTGCAGATAGCACTGTGGATTGTTATGTTCTTTGAAAAAGGGCAGATACTGCAACGATTGGACACCATAACGTTAGTAGCTGCCAGCCTTGTATATACCCCGCTTCTTTTTATTGAACGCAGGCGAGGGATATGGTTCTATTATTCAGCTAATATGTTGCTTCTTATTATTTTTACTGTGTACTCACGGTTTCATTTAGGTTTACATCGATGGGAAGCCATTGAGTATTTCATGGACTCAAGCTTGGCATTAACGTTTGTTGCGGTTATTTCGTACTTGATTTTCTCAATCCATAAATTGGGAATAATAAATGCAAAAAAAGCAGAAGAAAAAATACAGCGGCAGTATGAAGAATTGTCAGCTACCAATGAAGAATTAGAAGCAATGAATGAAGAATTAGCTGCAATTAATGAAGAGCTTGAACAGACGCAGCAGGAGCTATTATTAAGCAATATTAATCTTCAAAAGGAAACTGCTCAGCTACAGGCTATATTGGTATCGATAGCAGATGGGATTGTGGTTACCGATGAAAACGGAATTATTACCAGCATCAATGCTGCTGCGCTCAAACTTTTTGGATTACACCATGATGTGGTAGGGAAACCATTCAAAGAACATTGTACGATAATTAATGCAAAAACGAATACCCCCTATGATGATCCGGTAACAAAGGTGTTGTCAGAAGGAATACCTGTGGCACTTTTCCGCAATACTATTATACGAAACAATGGGGATATATATCATACACATATCGTTTGCACCCCATTATATGTTGCCAATAAAATTGCTGGCTGTATTGTTGACATACGTGATATGACCGATGTGGTACGGTATGAAGAAGAGCTTGTGAAGACAGCAAAATATGAATCTTTGAGCATATTTGCCGGTGGGATAGCTCATGATTTTAACAATATGCTTGGTGCAATTTTAGGGAATATCTCAATTATTGAACAAATTGCCGGTAATAACGAAAAAATAACAAAAGCAACACAGCGGGCAGAAAAAGCAATAATGAAGGCACGGGATCTTACCACCCAGCTTTTAGCTTTCTCTAAAGGCGGTGCACCGGTTAAAACATCCACATCGTTGGTCAATATCATTAAAGATACTGCTGAATTTGTCCTGAGTGGCTCTCCAATCCAGTGCAATGTAGAAATTGACGATGATCTCCATAATGCACTTGTTGACCCAATCCAGATTTCACAGGTAATCCATAATATCATTCTTAATGCCCGCCAGGCAATACAAGGACAGGGCGCAATTACCATTACTGCCAAAAATGTTTTTCTTACCAGTCCTGATTCCCCCGTACAATGTAATTATATTGCAATATCAATCCATGATACGGGTGAAGGTATACCTGCTGATGTTATGCCCTATATCTTTGACCCATTTTTTACAACGCGAGATGGTGGACACGGATTGGGGCTATCAATTGCATATTCAATAGTAAAAAAACATGATGGCCATATTACTGTTGAATCATCAAATAAAGGAACGCTGTTTACCATTTATTTACCTACCGCTCTATCGAATGCTGAAAATTCTATTGAAACATCATATTATAGTGATAAACCTTCACAGATGCATATATTGATTATGGATGATGATTCTCTGATAGCTGAATCACTGAGTGAAATGCTTGCACTGCAGGGGTGTACTGCGGTTACCGTGAGCAATGGCGATGATGCCCTCAAAGCTTTTGCAGATGCTCTGAAACAACATAAACCCTTTACTGCTGCTATTCTTGATCTTACCATAAAAGGTGGTAAAGGTGGAGTTGAAATAGTGAAAGAATTGCACACAATCGATCCTAATTGCAAATTCATTGCAACAACCGGTTACACCAACGAGCCAATTATAGCCAATTACAGGGATTTTGGCTTTGAAGCAATCCTGCGAAAGCCTTTTACCATGCATGAATTGACACAGATACTATCGCACATTACTAAAGAAAACTTAAAATACAATTAATGTAATAATGTAAACTCACACCATCTTCGATAGTACGATTATAGTATTAATTCCATGTCCTTTTTTAAAAGCAAATAGTGAAATTAAACAGGATCTATACAATCAGGTTCTTTATATAAAGGATTATTGACCTTTGTTGATACTGGATATATCACAAGTTTGGCATTGAAAGGTTGCATGAGCTTTTGCAGTATTTCTATTGTTGTTTCTTTATTTATCCATTGATCAAATTCAGATTGTCGAATAATAACAGGCATACGGTTATGAATACTACTCATCTGCTCACTGGCAGCAGTGGTAAGTATTGCACATGTACGTATCTGTCTATCGTTAATTGTTATACTATCAAAAATACCGGCAAAGCCAAAAAAATCTTCCACCGTAATATAATATGGTACCTTCTTTGTACCTTCTTTTTTCCATTCATAGAAACCGGATGCAAACACAATACACCTATTGTAAAAAAAAGCCCTTTTAAAACTGGGCTTCTGTATAACTGTTTCAACACGAGCATTGATTAATGGTTTAAATGAAGAAGGATCCTTTGTCCAGAACGGTATCAGGCCCCATTGTAATTCAACTAACTTTTTATCTGGTGTTTGCACCAGCGCCACAATATCTTCCCCGGGATAAATATTGTAGCGCGGTGCAGTATGATGTACCAGTACTTCCTCAACCTGCAAACGCTGTGCAATGACATCTACAGGTTCAATCTGTGCAAACCTGCCGCACATGCTACATATGAGTTTTTTCAATTAATGCAATGAAAAACTTAACGCTTTTACCCATATCAGATATACTGATCCTTTCATTAATACCATGAACTCGTTTTAAATCCTCAGCATTCATCTTAACAGGGGAAAAGCGGTATATCTGATTTGATAACGCATTATAGTGTCGTGAATCGGTAGCACCAAGCACAAGGTATGGAGCCACAATAACATCAGGATTTATTTGCCGGGCGATAGTTGCTATTGAAATAAATGAGCCTGCCTGTATATCCGAAACTGGTGAAGGGTCATTTGACCACGGTGTTGCCTCAAGGGTAACTGCATCATTGCCAATTACTTTTTTCAAATATGCAATGGTGGAATCCATAGTTTCACCAGGAAGGATCCGACAGTTTATCATGGCCCAGGCTTGAGTTGGCAGCACATTTTCTTTTTCACTTGCACCTGCCATGGTCACAGCAGCAGTGGTGCGAATCATGGCATTGGTTGATTCAGATTTTTCAAACTGCCATTTTAACAGCGGTTTAAAGCACCACATATTTGCAAATAGTATACGTAATGGGAATTTCATGTGGGGTGCAACATATTCAAACATTTTCCGTGCAGGACTGTCAAAGTTCTTGGGAAAAGGGTTGTCTTCAACATTCACCAGAGCTTTGGACAAAACCCCCAGAGCTGTGTGGTGCGGTGGCATGGATGAGTGTCCACCCTCGCCTTTAACAGTCAGCTTCACGGTTAAATACCCTTTTTCAGCAATTCCAATCAGCGCAATAGGGCTTTCAACACCCGGTAGCATCCCTTCCATAATGGCTCCACCTTCATCTATAACATATTCAAGCTGAACATTTCGTTGTTTTAGCAGTTTGGCTATAGCTTTGGCTCCCTCACCACCAACTTCTTCATCATGACCAAATGCTATATAAATTGTCCGTTTAGGAACAAAGCCTTTACTTATTAAAAATTCAACAGCCTCCATGATAGAAATTAACTGATTTTTTATATCCAGCGCACCCCTGCCCCATATGAAACCATCTGCTATTGTACCTGAAAAACCTGGATATTTCCACTGGTCTTTAGTTAACTCCTCAACCGGCACAACATCCTGATGTGCCATAAGTAGCATTGGCTTAAGTGAGGGGTCAGAGCCTTTCCAGGTGTACAGAAGCGCATATCCCGCAACAACTTCTTTTTTTAGTTTTTTATGGAATGCCGGGTATGTTTTGGCTAAAAATTTGTGTAATTGTTCAAACTGTTTAACATCCGTTTTTGCCTGGTCCTGATTGGAAACCGTTTGAATCTGAATTGCTTCTGAAAGATGTTGTGCAGCAGTCATAGGATCAATTTTATACGGAAATGCTTCTTTTACTTCAACCTGCTTTGAAGATAGTGTAAATGCTTTTACTACCAGAATTATTAAAAAAATAAGTACAAGTATGCCCAAACCTTTTAAAATATTTTTTATCATACAATACCCCCTTTATAAAAATTTTACTATAAATTACAAAGACTCTAAATGAAAATACATACTCATACATTAATGTATGTGTTATGCACTACTTTAGTATACATTCATCTATAGTTTAATTATTCGTTGCATATCATAGCATCTTTTGCTTTTCATACATAATGCCTTTCTGTACTGTTTTTAACATAACTATGATAACAGTATAACTGCAAGCATTTTACCATTTTTTTAAATAAAAAAGGGCAGATATACGTTTCTGCCCTTTTCATAAAATTAAGAAGAAGTATCCAATTATTCAATATCAGGTGGATACATTGCTTCAATTTCTTTTGCATACTTCTGTTCAATAATTCTTCGTTTTACCTTCTGTGTTGGTGTTAATTCACCTGTAGCCTGAGTCCATTCAGCTTCAAGGAGTGTGAACTTCTTAATTTGCTCAACTCGTGAAAACTGCTTGGTATATTTTGCAATTTCACTTTCAATAAGCTTATTCACCTCATCATTCTTAATAAGATCCGCATTGCTACTGAAGCTGATTCCTTTCTGCTTGGCCCATTTCCCCAACGCTTCAAAGTTAGGAATCACAAGTGCGCTTAAATACTTACGTTTATCTCCTATAACCGCTATCTGCTCAACATACGGTGATGTCTTTACGCTGTTTTCAATATTCTGAGGAGAAATATTCTTTCCACCTGCTGTGACGATAATATCTTTGATTCGGCCAGTTATCTTTAAGAAACCATCCTCATCAATAACACCAATATCACCTGTTCTGAAATACCCATCTTTAGTCATAACCTCTTCTGTGGCAGCTTTATTCTTATAATAACCTAACATTATTTGAGGGCCTTTAGCCAGGATTTCACCATCATCAGCAATCTTTATCTTGGTTTCAGGAATAGCCTGGCCCACCGTACCTGGCTTAATAAACCATGGCCGGTTATAGGTTAATACCGGTGTTGTTTCAGTTAATCCAAAGCCTTCAAGTATCTTCATTCCCATGCCAATAAAGAATTCAGCATCAGATACCGAAAGTGGCGCGCCACCAGAAATAGCATAACGCATCTTATCCATACCAATAGCAGCTTTAAGCTTAGAAAATACCAGCTTATCAGCCAAATTATACCTGAATGCAAAAAGTCCTTTACGTGGCAGGTCCCTGCATACATACGGCAGATTCTTCTTTGCAGTATTAAGTGCAAAGTTGAAAATAGCCTTCTTTAAACCCGGTGCAGCAGCAACCTGTGCAAGAATACCAGCATGAACCTTTTCATAAATTCGTGGAACACTGATAATAACAGTGGGCCGAACTTCCTTAAAGTTATCCAGCAACTTTTCAATGCTTTCAGCAAATGCAGTTTTCCCTCCAATCCAGATTGGTCCGTAAAAACCACAGGTCATTTCCAGCGAGTGGGACAAAGGCAAAAATGATAGCCAAACATCATCCGTATTAAAAAACTTACCCATTTCAGCCATGATATTTTTAACATTAGAAAAGAAATTATAGTGTGAAAGCATTACACCTTTGGGATTACCCGTAGTACCTGATGTATAAATGATTGTGGAAACATCATCCCGCTTGATAGCTTTTAAGCGTTTTTCAAATTCAGCAGGTTTTGCCTTTTTTGCACCTTTTTCCAATGCTTCTTTAAATGTTATCACACTCTGCTTTTTCTTTGTAAGATCATCAAAAATAACCAGCTGGTCCAATTTGGGGCACTTTTTGATAACTTTTAATACCCTGTCAGCATGGTCTTCAGTACCAACAAAACAAATTGATGAGCCGGAATGTTCCAGCACATACTGTGCTTCCTCAGCTGAGTTAGTAGCATAAATTGGTACGCTTACCGCGCCAATTGAAGTGGTTGCCAAACTTGCCACCCACCATTCCCATCTGTTTGGTGAAAAGATTGCAACCCTGTCCCCTTTCTTGATTCCCTGATCCATTAAATAATACGCCATATTGTGTACCATGGTATTCATGTCGGCCCAGGATATATCCGTCCACTGACCACCTTTCTTATATGATACACAGGCTTTGCTTCCCAACTTTGCAGCCTGTTCCTGAAAAACAGCTGACATGGATTCTGACTTGAACTGTGCCATCCAATCCTCCTCTCACTTGTTTAATATAATTTTATTGTACAAATTTTAGTATTACATTTTATAACATTTAATTAAACTATTGATTTATCATGATACAACCAAAATACTGCTGTCAATGATTTTTACAACCTATCAAAAAATTTTTTATACAGTTTTATAGGTTTTTACTGTTTGTCCATAGTTTTATGCTTGAATTAACATAATGGCTGATACGTATCATTGGATACTACTACTGTATTTTTATAGGATCTAAGAAGGAAGAAGGTAAAAAGACAACACTGTTATTGCCATGAAACATCAAAAAAAACTCTACACTGATACAAATCTGCTCATTGCTTTTGGAATAACACTAGTAGTGGTTATGGGAGTTACCAATATTACACCCGCACTCCCTGCAATGGCACACTACTTTTCTATTCCCTATTCACAAGTTACACTGGTCATAACAGTATTTACCATGCCAGGAATTGTGCTTACACCCCTCTTAGGCATTGTAGCAGACCGCATAGGAAGAAAAGTAATTATTATACCTTCACTGATAGTTTTTGGCATTACCGGTATCATCATGTTTTTTATTACCGATTTCACCTGGCTTATTATATTACGGTTTATTCAAGGCATGGGCGTATCGGCATTAGGAGCAATTAATGCAACCATCATTGGTGATATGTTTGTCGGTAAAGACCGCACCATTGCGTTTGGATATAACGCCAGTGTTTTAAATATTGGTACAGCGCTGTACCCTGCCATAGGGGGATTTTTGTGCATCTTAGGCTGGAATTATCCCTTTTTACTATCGGCTTTTGCACTTGTTGTGGCATGGATTGCTATATTTCACTTACACAATCCCGAGCCACTCAACACTTCATCATTAAAACGCTATTTTCATGTAATACTAACTATTATACGAAGCCCCTATGTCATTGGACTTCTGTCAACAACCGTACTTACATTCATACTTCTGTATGGACCAATCATGACCTATTTCCCGTATATCATATCATATCGGTTTAAAGGAACAGCGGCAACTATTGGAATATTTATGTCTGCCATGTCCATAGTAACTGCTATTACATCATCGCAATTACAAATCCTTGCAAAACGCTATTCGGAAAAAAATCTCATACTGTACGGCTTTATAGGGCTTTGTATATCGTTTGTCATAGCAGGTTTTGCATACAATTACTTCTGGCTTGCTTTAGCTATCATCATTGGTGGAGCTTCCAATGCAATCAACAATCCCAGTTTACTATCGCTTTTAACCGCAGCAGCACCAGCACAATACCGCGGAGCCATCATGTCACTCAACGGTATGGGACTCAGGATTGGGCAAACCGTTGGTCCAATAATTATGGCAAGTTTGTGTGCGATAGTTTCTGTGAAGTGGGCTTTTTATAGTATAAGTGGCCTGACACTGGTAATTGTGATTGCACTTTTTTCCACATTGCTATCGAATAGATATTGCACAATGAAAAACTAATATTTTTCTGAGAAATTAATTTTTATGCAAAGAAAAATACAACAGTTAAAAGATGAATTAACGAAAGCATTAGACGCATCGGCTATAAATGATGACCCCGATGTGCTTGAAAAATATGCAGTAGATGAAACCTCCGATCTTAAAGGCAATCCGTGGCTTGTGGTGTATGCTAAAAGCACACGGGATGTCAGTATTACACTTTCACTATGCAACAAATTAACAATACCGATTATACCGCGAGGTGCCGGCACAGGCGTTACCGGTGGTGCAGTGCCAGTATCCGGCGGTGTGGTGCTATCGCTTGAAAAAATGAACAAAATACTTGAGATAGACACCGAAAACATGATAGCCGTTTGCCAGCCAGGAGTCATCACCGGACAGCTGCAAAATGAAGCACTACAATGTGGCCTGATGTATCCACCGGATCCAGCAAGTTTGGATTCGTGTTCCCTTGGTGGCAATGTTGCCGAAGGTGCTGGCGGCCCAAGGGCAGTAAAATATGGTACCACAAAGGATTACATTACTGGCTTAGAGTTTGTGTTACCTGACGGCAGCATTATACAGCATGGTGGCAAATTCATAAAAAACGCCACCGGTTACAACCTTACCGGCATACTCATTGGTTCAGAAGGAACACTAGCAGTTATCACAAAAATCTTCTGCAAGCTTATTCCAGCGCCTCTTTTTACACTTGATATGCTTATTCCTTTTCCAAGTCTTGACCAGGCTACCCAGTTTGTGTATACATTACTCATTCACCGCATACAGCCCGCAGTGCTTGAATTTATGGAAGAAGATGCTCTGACCCTTGCATCACAGTACTTAGGACAGGATATGCCGCATCCAAAAGCTCGTGCGCATCTTCTTATTCAATTAGATGGCGATAGTTACCAGGATGTAGAGCCCTCACTGCAAAAAATTCTTTCAGTATGCCCTGTTGACGCTAACAGCATCCTTGTTGCACAGTCCCCTGAGCAAAAGGAACGTCTGTGGAAAGCACGACGCTGCATACGTGAGGCAATCCACGCAAAAAGTCCCGTGTTCCTGGCCGAGGATTGCTCAGTGCCCCGCTCTAAGATAGTACAATTTTTGACGAGCGTAAAACAGGCTCTGACCCCATACGGGCTTGAGTCCATCATGTTTGGCCATGCGGGAGATGGCAATGTGCACATAGATGTGCTGAAAAATGACATGCCGTATGATGAATTCAAGGCTTTAGTGCCATTGTTAAAGGAAATTATTTACACTGAAGCATATAAATATGGAGGAACTATCACCGGAGAACATGGAACTGGATTCATACGCAAAAATGCGTTAAAAAAATTTGCCCCTTCACAGGAACTATCGCTTTATAAGCGCTTAAAAAAAGCTTTTGATCCCAATGGAATTTTAAACCCACACAAAATCATTGATTTAGATTAATAGTAAATGAGACCGTTTCCTGCCCGGTGCCAAAATAACGTGTATGCTCATTTTTTATACATTTGCTCTGCACCACTTTCAAACCTGCTTCCTTTGCTTTTTGTGCCGCTTCGTTATGCGCAATGCCACGCTGCATCCACACAACCTTTGCTCCTATGGCAATAGCTTCATCAACTACCGGGGGGACATCGGCAGGTTTACGAAAAATGTCCACTATATCAACCGGAAATGGTATTGATTTAAGATCTGGGTATGATTTCAAGCCTAATATTGTCTCTTTTGTTGGATTGACCGGCACCACCGTGTAGCCATGATGGAGTAAATACTGTGCAACCCTGTTACTATCCTTGGCCGGATCGTCGGATAGCCCAACAACAGCTATCACCTTGTATTGGGAAAGAATCTCCTTTATTTCACTATCCTCTGGATTAAATGCTGGAACTTCACATTGTGTTTGTGCCATAAAAAACTCCTCAAACAATTATTTATTAAAGATAACATGATATTTATTACCTGGCAATCATAAAAATTTATCTTATTACTATAATCTGTTTCACCTTTTTTAAAATCATATCAGCACTCAACAAAGCTTCATCTGCATCATTTTGTGTATAAGCTATATCAGGGGTTATATCAGGCAACCCATTTGGGTAACGAGTTGGTATATATAATTTATCTAATAAACGTGCACTATCAATACACGATGATACGACATTATATGCCTCAATATCTATATATTTCATATCATCTATTAATTTTAAAACCGAATGTCCCCATGGATCTGAATCATAATAGTAATGTAGTGCTTTCAAAGCTTTTTCAGCTGATTGCTGGCTTAAAAAACATGCATGAGCAAACTTTTTGTAATCACACATTATTTTGGCAGCTTCATAATCGCTCATTGCTGTATCAAACCAGCGAGATGATTCTTTTACATTATTTTCCTTTGACATATATCTCTTTGGCTTCTTTCAATATATTTTTAAAAAATTTTCTTTCACGTATACTCTCCCATTCTGAAGGAGTATAAATAAGCATGTCAC
>JBFLZD010000038.1 GCA_040756435.1 Spirochaetota bacterium
ACTTTTATTGCCATATTCATTGCTTCCAATAAAAAATAGTTTTTCTTTAAATCTATCAAAGTATGCACATGAAAAATCACGGTTCATTCTATAAATTGCTAAATTAACTTCTTCATAAAAAAGAGCAGTTTTTGATAAACTGTTTACTGATTGAATAATTGAGTGATGAGCGGTATATATCATAATTAGAATAATTGATGATACTGCTGTTGCCACCAGAATTTCAATAAGTGTGAATCCATTATTAGAATATAAATGTTTTAAATATTTCATTTTAGTGTTTTGGATATATATATGATATGCTATATGAGCGTTCTTGTTGTCGTTCCAGCCATTTAACAGTAATAACAACCTTATACGCATCTATAGGTCCAATCATGGCGTTCTCATAACGGGTGATAGTTCGTGAAAAGCTGAAACCTGGATAATCAGAAACTGGTTCATCCTGCAAATCAGGACCACGTTGGTTGTCTATTAAAAATTTATTCATCTGGCTTTGGGCTATGAGCATTGCTATAGTTAAGTTTTTGTTTTTAGTAATTCCGAATATCCCTGATGACACTGCGCTCATAATGCCCAACATGGCAATTGATAATATGGCTATTGAAACAAGAATTTCTATCAGGGTAAACCCTTTATTTGATGTCTTCATATGTAGTATACCCTTTTACTACTTTAGGTGCTTTTATATAGGGATTAATAATCAACGACCATTCTTCCTCATTATTTGTTAGTATGTGAACAATAGCTCCACTGGTTGATCCAGAAGAATATACTGGTATCATAACATTACCGGAAGTATAAATTGAACCATCTGGCAGCAGCACTTCTTTTATAGCAAATGAATCAGGGAATTCTCTTGTTTTTAATAATTTATTTGGATTATCTATAAATTCTGAATTATCATTGAGAATTGCAACAGATATACCATTTGTACGTTCAAATAGTGTATTAGAAATCTCTGAAATTTCATTTTCCTTGCTGTGACAATGGATTACAAAAAAATTGGTACGATGGTTGATAAATGCATCATCAAACGTTTTTGCAACTATCGTACTAAAAATTAAAAAATTATCCCGTGCTGATGAAAGATAATTAATAATACGAGGCATTACAACAATAGACAATATAGAAAATACTGCAATAACTACTATCAGTTCAATTAATGTAAAACCCTTGTTATTTGTTTTAAGGAATTTTATCATACATAACTGGTTGTTCATTGCCAGCTTGTTATGTCAGAATCAAATCCAGTTCCACCTTCTTTGCCGTCAGCGCCATAACTCATTATCTCATAATCATTTCCATGCTGTCCGGGACAATTATAGACGTAAGGGTTCCCCCATGGGTCATTTGGAATTTTCTTTTTATCCATATAACCTTTTGGGTTGTAATTTTGTGGAATGGGGTCAGTCGTTGGTTTTTCAATAAGTGCTTGAAGACCCTGTTCGGTTGTTGGATAGTTGCCGTTATCCAGATAATAATGGTCAAGAGCCATTGCAAATGCAGCTATCTGCTGACGTGCAGCTTCAACCTTTGCTTTCTGAGGTATATCCATAAACCTGGGGACAACTACAATTGATAGTATTGCAATTATAGTGATGACAATTAACAATTCTATAAGTGTGAAGCCTTTATCGTTGTTACAATATTTTGAAATTCTTTTAATAAACTGAAGTAAATTCTGTAACTTCATGTTTTTCCCCCTCAAAAAAAGTATTATAAATTATTTAACTATTAAATTCATTTCAAAAATTGGCAATAGTACAGAAATTACTATTAAGCCAATAACAAACCCCATACAAACAATAATGATAGGTTCTATGAGGCTTGTCATACTATTAATTGATAATTCAATTTCATTTTCATATATTTTGCCAATGTTAAGCAACATTTCATCTACAGTATCACTTGATTCGCCTGCTGCAATCATGCCAATGATGTATTGTGGCAAAAACTTTTCTTTTGATAATGCATTTGAAATTGAAGACCCTTCCTGTACCATTTTGGCTGCTTTTTTTATATTTTCTTCTATAAGAACGTTTCGCATTAAGCGCTGAACTATCTCAAATGATTTTATTACATCAACTCGGTTGGATAATAGAATTCCTAAATTATATGTAAATCTATGGATCAATATCTTTTTATACAGCGAGCTTACTACTGGTAATTTTAACTTTAATTCATCTATCTTTCTTCTTCCTTCGTCTGTTTTTTTGTATCGGTTAAAGTAGTATATACCTAATATAATAATTATCACAATAACATACCAGAATGAAGTAATAAAATTACTGATACCCATTACTATTTTGGTAGGTAGTGGTAAATCTTTACCTAATTCTGCAAACATTCTACCTAATGAAGGTATGATACTTACCATCAAGAAAGTAACAACTGCAATGGCAAACATGATCATAAAAGCAGGATACCATAATGCAGATTGGACTTTACTTTTTAATAAATTCTTTTTTTCTTCTAAGTCAGCCAGGCGTTCAAGAGCATTATCAAGTGAACCTAAACTTTCACCAACACGAATCATATTTATATACATTTCATTAAAGATATAATGATGTCTTTCAAGTGCATTAGACAGAGAGGAGCCTTCCTCAACTTTTGTTTTAATATCAATGATTGCTCTTTTAAAGATTGGGTTTTCTATCTGGTCAATTATTGTTGATATAGATGTTAAAAGAGGCATCCCTGCTTTAAGCATAGTCGATAATTGTCGTGAAAAAGTACTGATCTCTTTTGCACTTAGTTGTAAACTTATATAGTATGATATCCTGTCGATTATTGTGTTAAAAATATTAGTTGAAATTTCAGGAGTAGCTGCTATTTCAGAATCCTGCTTTGAAATTTTTACTATATATAATCCGTTAGCTCGTAAACGTTGCCGTGCAATGACTTCAGATGGTGCATCAATAATATCTGCTACAGATTCACCTTTACTGGTTAGAGCAATATATTCAAATATCATGGCTTAACTAACCCGCAATACTTCTTCTAATGTTGTAATGCCCTGAAGAGCTTTTTCTACACCATCTTGGAGAAGGGTTTTCATTCCATTGGAAATTGCTGTTTCTTTTATCTGTACTGCATCCGCATGTTCCATGATTAACTTTCGGATGTCATTCGTAACAGGGAGTAATTCGTAAATTCCCGTTCGACCTAAATAGCCGGTATTGATACATTTATCGCAGCCTTTGCCTCTGTATAATTTTTTTTCCTGAATTTGAGAAGGCTTAATACCCAGATCCTTGAGTAAAACAGGATCAGGTTTGTATGATTGTTTGCAGTGAGGGCATATGGTGCGTACCAACCGTTGAGCTAAAAAAGCATTGACTGAGGACGCAATGAGAAATGGTTCAACACCCATATCAAGCAGACGGGTAATACCACTGGCAGCATCATTGGTATGAATAGTTGAAAAAACTCTATGACCGGTCAACGCTGCCTGAATTGCAATTTCGGCTGTTTCTAAATCGCGTATTTCACCAACCATTATTATATCAGGGTCCTGGCGTAAAATTGACCTGAGTCCAGCTGCAAAGGTGAGGTCTATTTTTGGCTTTACCTGCATTTGCCCAACACCATGTAGCTGATATTCTATTGGGTCTTCTACAGTTAAGATGTTTACATCAGCAGTATTAAGTCGTGTTAAAACACTATACAATGTTGTTGTTTTACCGCTACCAGTTGGTCCTGTAACAAGTATTATTCCGTGTGTTTTTTTGATTAAGTCATTAAATACTTTTAATGTTTCCTTGGAAAACCCCAGGGAATCCAGATCAAATTTCATGTCACTCTTATTAAGTAATCTTAAAACAATCCGCTCGCCGTAATATGTAGGGAATACTGAAACACGGATATCTATATCCTTTCCTCCAACTTTTAATTGTATTCTACCATCCTGGGGCAGACGGTTTTCTGCAATGTTTAAATTAGCCATGATTTTAATTCGGGATATAATGGCTGCCTGATATTTCTTTGGTGGTGTAAACATATTGTATAAAATGCCATCAATTCTGAACCGTATGACGAGATCTTTTTCAAAGGGCTCTATATGAATATCACTTGCCCGGTCTTCTATGGCCTGTTTGATTACAGTATTAACAAGACGGATAATGGGTGCTTCATTGGCCATATCCAGAATATCTTCAGTTTCGGTAATGGGGGATGTTAAAATTTCAAAATCAGATTCTTCAAGGTTTTCTATGACCGATGTTGTTGAGTTATCTTTAATAAGTTCAAAATGATTATTAATTATTTTTGAAATTTCTTTTTCAGGTGATAGAACGGGCACAATTTTGTAATTTTCAAAGATAATCTTAATGTTATCTAATGGCTGAATTAAAAGAGGATCATTGATGGCAACTTTAATAATATTCTTTTTTACATTTACAGAGTAGGGGGCTATTTTATATCTCTTTAGAAACTGTGCTGGGATTGCATTGAGTATATTTTCATCATCAGAAAAATTCAGTGTTTCAGCAAATTCCATTGAAAATTGGACTGCCAGTGCTTTTAATAAAACTGATTCATTAATTAACCCTTTTTTTATAAATATCTGGCCTATTTTCAATGGTGTTGTTTGTTGCGATAGAAGGGCATCCTGAAGATCTTCATTGTTGATTAATCTTTTATCAATTAATATCTGCCCAATTTTTTTATTCTTAATACCTATCATAGCTAGTCTAATTGTAATCTTCTTTGTTCTTCGCGTTTTTGTTCAGTTAGCGCATCAATTTTTGCTTGTTTCGTAACAATATGAGGTGTAATAAATACCAGAAGATTGGTTTTTTTGTATTCAACAACTTTGCGTTTAAAAAACCAACCTAATAAAGGTATATCGCCCAAAATAGGAACTTTTGTTTCTTCAACACTTTTATTGTTGGTAATTAATCCGCCTACCACTATTGTTTTGCCATCTGCAATATTAATTTTTGTTTTAATATCCCGTTTGCCCAATTTAGGAGGAATTACTGATCCTGATTCAAGCACTGTTGTTTGACCAAGAACGGAATTTACTTCCTGATATAAATCTAAGGTAATGCTATTTTGGGATGTAATATGAGGTGTAAGCTTCAGTTTTACCCCAACAGATTTATACTCATAGGTATAAAACTGAACACCAGTATCGCTTATTCTATTGTTGGTTGGAACAGGAATTTCTTCCCCTACATTTATCTCAGCTTCCTGGTTGTCAGTTGTAAGGATTTGTGGTGTTGATAGAATATTATAATGTTTTTCAGCACCAGTTGCATTTAACAATGCAAATCCCAACATAGATTTATCTGAAAGATAACCAATCTGGAATCCTGTTGATAATGGTACTGCAATTTTTTTGCCTGTCATGCCTGATGGAAGTGTATACGATGGTGGGGTTCCCTGTATTGATGAACCACCATACAGATGTGAGCTATATTGATCGCCCAGCATCCAGTCTATGCCAAAACCCCAGCCACTATCTGCAGATACTTCAATAATTAATGCTTCAATTAATACCTGTTCACGTACAATATCCAGCTGGTCTATGATATTTTTTATCATCCTGAATTCTTCAGGTTTAGCTGTTATTATGAGTGAATTGGTTTCTTTATTAGCTATGATCGATAGTTTCTGTTTATCAGTTATTGCTGCTTTGGCCTGAGCAATTTGCTGTGCCTGTTTGGCAACATCTACCTGCTGTGATTGGTCACCTTTACTTATTGCCGCATACTCTGCAAAAGGAATCCTTGATAAAACTGCAGCCAGCTTCTCAGCATCAGCATTTTCAAGATGCACAACATTGATATCGCCTTTTATGGTTTTATCAATTTCAAGTTCCTGTATTTTTTTATCAAGTGAGGATGCAATTTTGATTAGACCATGTATTTCTGATGCTGTACCGCTGTAAATAATTATATTTAAATCCCGGTAAACAATAATGTCAGTATTAGGCGATTTTAATGCTCGCAAAACATTTGCTATTTGTTCAGCATCAGCATTTTTGATTTCCTGTAAATAAGTAATGGTCTGGTCATCTGAAGGTACAATCTGCTTTTTTGTGGTATCAATAATTACTTCAACATTTTTTTTGATTGCATCTTTGATGGGTAAAATTTTTATAAGGTTCTCGGATTCAACTACTGCAAATCCTTTTAATTCAAGAATTGCTTTCATTACTTCGTATGCATCTTTGACAGGTATCTTCTTTACTGATGAAATTGTAATTTTTCCTCTGACACGTTCATCAATAACAATATTTTTCCCTATAAGCTGGCTCATAACGCTTAAAAATTCAGATAACTCAACATCTTTAAAGTTGAGGGTAAAATATTTTTCTTCGTCTTTCTTTTTACCTTTGATTTTTTCAATTTTAATTTCTGGTTTTGGTTGAGCTTCTTTTGGCTCATCTTTTGGTGCAATAATTTCAGCCTGTGGAGTCTGAGGCTCAGCAGGCTTTTTGGGGGTAGTATTTTCTTGTTGAGCGTAAAGGAACGATATAATTAATATGCTTGAAAGTACAGTAAACAGATAGTAATTGAAATTAAATGTATTTTTTTTCATTGAATCACCAGTAAAGCCATATAGTTAATAGTATATATTCTAATCCGAAACATTCAGATCATAAGTAATCATCTGACCTGAGCGTTCTAGTTCAATAACAAAACGAGTATCAGTTTTTAATGTTTCCCACATTTTCATCAATTTTTCAGTACTATCAATTGGTTGCCCATTAATTCTTTTAACAATATCACCGCTACGGGCGCCCATTGAATACAAAATATTAAAAGGAGCAACAGAAAAAAGCTTAAACCCTTCTATTTTGCCACCAACACGGTATGGTCCAGCTCTAACACCATTCAGGGCATTGTCAAGATTGTTTAAAACTTTTTGCTGAATTTCTGATTTGCTGATAGATTTTATTATTTTATTTGGAGAACTTTGTTGTGATAATTGTGGCCCGGAACTTGAAGAAGGTGTTTTTTCTTTTGCAAACATGTCAATAATTTCAACTTTATTATCTTTTTTTAAATATACTTTTGCATTATCAATTTTGATGAGTTTAAATCCATATACATCCATCCCAATCTTATATATTTGTACAGAGCTTTCAGATTGTTTTTTAATGAGAGCTCGTGCAATGTTTGAGGGCCCTGAGATAGTTCCTAATACTACTAATTCATTTATTTCACTGCTCATTGCAGCAGCACCAGAGCTATCGACAGTAGCAACTTTGAAGAAATTAGAATCAAGCATTGATTGATATTCATTAAAACTTTTTAATGATGGTGTTGATGGTTTATATCTTGTATGCACATAATTTTTAAAATCAGCAGGTTTAATAAAAAATTTTACACCCTGATTAATAACCTGCGCAGTGATAAAAGAAAATATAATTACACTGATTGTATTAATAGCTTGTATTTGTATCCTGGTCATACTGAGTATTCTTTACATAAATTTGATGATACAAGGCAAAATCAAGCTCCATGCTCTCTATAATGCTCGATACCATGCAAAAAAAACAAATTAAAATAGTAGAGTAAAACCGTCTATAAAACACAATTCACTATACAGTGTAAGTATAGTGAATTGTGCATAAAGTTACAGAAATTGATATATAAATACTGAATGATGTCAATAATTATTAGTATTATTTGTTTAAAAAATATTTATGCTGCATAAAGATCTATTGATTTAATATCTGAAAGTGGGATGTGGAATTCCCTGTTTTTATTTCTGACGACTATATTATTTTTTTCCAGGCGAACATTATTCTGCAATTCAATGACTTCACCATTTACCAGATGTATTACTATTTCCAATCCTTTGATTGAGATATATTTTTTTAGCTGCTTAATAAATGAATTGGTTTTCTTTTTTGCTGGCATAAGTACCTCACATAGTAAAATTTATGTCTCATATATTTATTATGTCGGATAAATGAAAATACCAATTAAGCAAAATTTTTAATTGTATATATGTCGATAACGATAATAATATTGATTTTTTTGGTATATGTATAAATATTGGCGGTGGTATATAGTATAATTTGTTTACGTGAAGTTATAGTATAAACTGAAATTAATACGGTAAGTTTTAATTCTTTTTTTTACTAATTTAAAAGGATTTAATAAAAGAGATAGTAAAGGTTTAATGCATTTTCTGGAGGAATGTCTTGATGATTAAAAAAAACAATTCAATGTTTATCCTTACTTTTATTTTACTGTTCATTATACTATCATTAACATCACAATCCTATGTTGTGGCCCAGGTTCTTCACCTGTCTAAATGGAAATATACTACAGGTAAGTCATCACAGGGCTATAATGATGCTATGAAACTACCATTCAAACCATTAAAAGCTACCAATAATTTACATACATTAGTTCCCAACTATGAAGGATTTGTATGGTTACGCAGTGATTTTACTGCTTCAGATCAAATAATAAATGTGCCATTGATAGGAATTTTGTTAGGAAGAATAATGATAGCCGATGAAACCTATTGTAATGGTGAGCTTATTGGAATGACGGGACAATTCCCTCCAAAATTTTTTAGCGAATGGAATAAATATAGATTATATATGTTGCCAAAGAGTATTCTGAAAACCAATGAAAATAATGTATTACTCATAAAGGTCTATGTTAACCATGAAGGGTCTATAGCTGGGAAAAATATTATTGGTAACTATAAAGAATTAGAGAAGGAATACGATTATTTTGACTTCATTGATTCAAGGATAAACGCAATTATTTCTTTTCTTTTTTTGTTAGTAGGTTGTTATTACATACTGATGTATATATTGCGTAAAAAAGACATAGAAAATTTATATTTTGGATTAACATGTATTGCATTTTCTTTATATTTAATAAATTTTTTTATTACCCGGCTACCAGGATTCCATTATAATGTTATACCATATCTGTTATTTCAAAAAATAATCTTTGTTTTAATTTTTGTGATTGCATATTTATTATCAAGGTTTTTAACCAGGTACCTTGATATTTCTGACAATAAAATTATTAAGGCAATATTGGGATTATCAACTATTATACCTTCTGTAATTTTAT
Organism: Spirochaetota bacterium; assembly: GCA_040756435.1. NCBI lineage: Bacteria > Pseudomonadati > Spirochaetota > Spirochaetota bacterium. The sequence goes on from JBFLZD010000038.1 coordinate 9,060, forward strand.
TGCTGGCAAAGGATTACTCATCTTTCCTTAATATACGGTATAAAGCAATACTGTTTATTATAATACCTGCTATCTATATAATTTCTATTACAATTATTGCTTTAAAACAAAAGAAGAAAGAAGCTAAAATTTTGATGTTTGGAAGTATACCTTTGTATTTCTGTACATTCTGGGATCTTATTGTTCATAATATTTTTAAAATAGATGATGCTATATATCTTATGGGTTTTGGCTTTCCATCATTGTTAATATCAATTGCAGCAATATTAGCAATTCAAACAGTTCAGTATCATAATGAAGTGGAAGAATTAAATATAACATTAGAGAAAAAAGTTGAGGACAGAACACGACAGTTATATGAAGCAAATCAGGAATTAAAACTTGCATTGAACCAGAATCGTGAACAGCAGGAAATTGCTCAGAGAGATATGATAATGGCAGTTAATGTTCAGCGCAGTATTATCCCGCAAAAAGCACCAGATGTTAAAAATTATGAAATAGGTTTATATGCTCAGGCAATGTCAGGAGTATCAGGTGATTTTTATGATTTTTATATTGATAATGATACATTAGTGGGAATTGGATTATTTGATGTTTCAGGGCACGGTATTGCCTCAGGTTTGTTGACAATATTGTCAAAATCAATTGTTTTTCGTCATTTCATGAAACGTATCAATATCCATTTGGGTAAAGTAATTGAATTTATTAATCAAGAATTAGTACAGGAACTGGAAAATGTTGATAATTATTTAACGGGTATTCTTTTACGTTTTAGTGATAATAAGGTAGAATATGTCAATGCTGCTCATACTGAGATGCTTTTAAAACGCAAAGAAACAAATAGTGTTCTGGTATGTGCTCATAAAGAAAAAGATATAAAAGGAATGTTTTTAGGAAAAAGTGTTTTCCAGACTACCTATACACCCCTTCAATTCAGTATCAGGCCAGGTGATCAGCTGTTAGTATATAGTGATGGGATAACCGAACAAAAAAATAAAGATGCTGAAGAATTTGGATTTGAAAGGCTTAAAGAGGCTTTTTTACATGCTCAAGGACAAACTGCACAGGAAATTTGTGAATATATAATTAATATATTCAATGAATTCAGGGGGGATGTAGGGTTTGGTGATGATGTAACGGTTATAGTATTGAAAAAGAAGTAATTATACTGTATATCCCCAATCCTGCTGTATTAAACTCAAGCATACACCGTGGGCTATTGATTCAGTTTTTATGCTTTGAAATTCCATTAATGCCCGTTTATACATTGAAATATATCCTGTATCATGAAATATGTCTTTTATATGAAAATCTATTTGGGCAACAGGATCATTGTATATTTCAAAGAGATCCCCAGTAAGAAGTACATAATCCGGTGAAAAAACATTTATCACATCAAGTAATGCTTCAGAAAAAAACTTCAGTGCTGTATCAAGCTTTTCAAATATACCTTCGGTTCTATTGGTATAATGGTTGTTAAGTTTTGCTATGACATTATCGTAACATTCATTTTCATCTATGGCATTTTGCTGCTGTAATAACTTGACAAATGCTTCATAGGAAAAATAGCAATCCAAGCAGCCACTCCTTCCACAGATACATCGCTGGTTCTCATCACAGACTTTTATATGGCCAATTTCCCCTCTACTATTAACTATCGCCCCCTTATAAATTAATCCAACAGCACTTGCTGCACGTGCTGAAACAACCATTATCCTGTCATAACGCTGATTAATATCAGACGTAGATAGAATATATGTAATCATGCTGCTGATATTATGGTCAAAAAATATTCGTGTATTGGGGAATTTAGCGGATAAAAGTTCATTAAAATTAAAATCCTTTAATTGTGGCATGAGTGTATATGATCGTAAGATTCCATTTTTGGTATCAATATCGCCAGGTACTGTGCAACCTACAGCAACAAGATTGTTTGTAAACACAGGATTTTTTGATAACACTTCATCAATTTGTTGTAGTATGACACGGGTAAATTCCTCTTTTGAAATACTGCTGGAAATCCCAACTTTTGCTTTTGCTAAAACTTTGTTGCTGAAACTAACGATAGTTGTGTATACTGCTTTCTGATTGAATGTGATTCCTAAATATACCTGCTTATCATGATTTAATGTATAAAATAACGCTTTACGACCTTTTTCCTTTTGTTTTCCTTCAGTAGATACTATTATACCGGTATTTTTTAAAATTTTAAAAGAGGTCATGATGGTATCCATGGAATACCCGGAATACCGTTTTGCTTCAGCTTTTGATAATATAGGGTGTTGTCTGAAGATATCGACTATATGCTTGCGTTTATTTTCTTTTCGTCTGTTGATTTTTTCGCCATGTGCCATATCATTACTCCTGGGTAAAATAAATTTCTTGACATATTATCGATAACGATTTTATTATTAAACTAATCAAATGAAACTTGATAATATAACATTATTGCTCATTGTTTTTACTTATGCAACAATTTTTTACAATTTAAAATAGGTGCGCTTATGAATCAAGAAAGAAAAATAACTTTTAAAAATTTATTATCATATGGCGTTGGCGATATTTTTGGTGGAGGTTCATTTGTTGTTATAAATCTTTTATTCATATATTTCTTAACAGATATTGCAAAACTCAATCCTGCACTGGCTGGACTTGTTGTATTGGCAGGCAAGGCATGGGATGCAATCAGTGACCCAATCATGGGGTATATCTCTGATACTACCAGGTCAAAATACGGTAGACGCAGAATATTCTTTTTACTTGGGATATTGCCAATCATACTTAGCTTCATTGCCATGTGGCTGCCTTTTTCATCTGATAGCCAGATAATAAAATTTATTTATTATGCCTGTGCTTATGTATTTTTCAGTACAGCCTTTACCATGGTGATGATTCCATATTCGGCACTCAATGCTGAGATGACACGAGAATATAAAGACAGGACGCGCCTATCAGGAGCACGGTTGATCTTTTCACAGATATCATCCCTCATATCAGGTACCGTTCCCAAGATGGTTGTTGATGCATTTACGGATAAGGGTGAGGGGTTCCTTGTGATGAGTATTATATTTAGTATCTTTTTTGCATTGCCATGGATTATTGTATTTTTTGGAACATGGGAACTTCCTGATGTAAAGGTTGAAAATAAATCTCTTACCGATTTTTTTAAAAATCTCTTAGTTATATGGACAAACAGATCATTCAGAGTTCATATAGGGTTGTATATCTGTGCATATTCAGCGCTTGATTTAATCATGGCAATGTTTATTTATTATCTTACCTACTATATACAAAAGCCACTTATTTTCACCAGGTGTCTTGGTGCTATGCTTGTTACACAGGTTTTGTTTTTGCCGGTATATGTCTTTATAGCAAATAGAAAGGGCAAGGGCTTTTCATATCGCGTAGGGGTCAGTGTATGGGCGATAGCTCTTGTGAGTACTCTTTTGTTTGATAGCGCCACTCCGCTACAATATATCATTGCACTTTCAGTGCTTATGGGGGCTGGAATGTCGGCAGGAACAATGATCCCATGGGCAATATTGCCTTCAGTGACCGATGTTGGTGAGCTTATAACGGGAAAGCAACAGGCAGGGGTGTATGCAGGTGCCATGACATTTATACGTAAATTGGTACAGGCAGTTGTGCTTGCTGTATTTGGTTTAGTGCTGCAAACAATTGGATATAAAGCAAATACTGTTCAATCCCCTGAAACATTAGAGTATCTACGCCTGTTGTTTGCACTGGCACCATCAACGCTTATGCTCTGTGGCATTCTAATTTCCCTAAAATTTAAAATTACACCTGTAACCCATCCAATTCTTATTCAAGAAATTAACAGGTTAAAATCCGGTGGTAGCAAGGATATGGTTGAACCATTTGTTAAAAAAATTTGTGAAGTATTAACAGGATATAACTATGAAAATCTTTTTAAAAAGCAATAGGTGAAAATCATGAAAGAAATAACTGTTGGTGTTGTATGTTTTGCTCGTAAAACCTTTGATTACAATGCAGCCCAAGAAATCTATATTGCTATACAATCACAGTTAAAAAAGATTAAAGCGGTACAGTGGCATTGTTACAATGAACTTGTATATGAAGTAGAAGACGCACATAAGGCTATTACTTTTTTAAAAAAGAACAATATTGATGCACTTGTATGTATCAGTGGAACATTTCATTTGGGGCATTTAGCTCTGGAATTGATAAAGCATGTCAGTGTGCCGGTGATGCTGTGGGGTCTTCCTGAATTACCGTATGATGGCGGCAAAATACGGCTTAATTCAATTTGTGGCGTAAATTTAGATGCCAGCAATCTTTATAAAGCAGGGATACGTAATTACCATGCACATATTGGCAATACTATTGATACGGACTGGATTGGTGCCATACGTATCATTTCTATGCTCAAAAATGCTAAAATTGGGTTAGTTGGCTATCACGCACATGGCTTTTTTAATATTGATACTTGGCATCCTGCACTGTATGCACAGTGTGGCACAATGATTGAACACTATGAATTGCAACATATATTCAATTATCCTGTGAATCAGCAATACAAAGATCAGTATGCTGATATCATTGATAGTAATTTTGATACAGGTGATATTAATACCTCACAAAAACAAAAGGTTGCAGAATTAAGTTCCAGGCTACACAGTTTTATGGAAGATAATAACCTTACCGCTATGGCAATACGGTGCTGGCCTGAATTTGCCGCTGAATTTGGCATTGCGCCATGTGCAGCCATGTCGCTGGTACAGGCTCAAAATTTTGTCATTGCCTGTGAAGGTGACGTTGATGGGGCACTATCTATGTTAGCTCACAAAGCGCTGGGTACGCAAACGCCATTTTTATTTGATTTTTCGCAGGTAAATCTTGAAGAAAATTTTGCATTGCTGTGGCATTGCGGTGTTGCGCCTTTCACACTCAAAGATACCACAAGCACAGCGTCGCTTGATACGTATTTTGCTGCAGGCAAAGGTGTCACGGCAGGTTTTGTTTTAAAACCAGGTGATGTGTCAATTTGCAGATTTGATTTTGATGGCAGTAACTATCGCTTATTATTATTGAAAGCTCATGGCGTTACAATGGATAAATTGCTAAAAGGAACATATTTAAAAGTTATCTTTGATGTTCCTGTAAAAAACGTTCTTGATACTATTATTTATAATGGTATTGCACATCACGCGTCTATGGTATATGGTGATTTTGTAAAACCGTTTGAGATAGCAGCTCGCATTAAAAACTGGGAGATAGTAACATGCTAAAAATTGAACACAGTGATGCATCGTTTTCACTATATTACAAAAATCGATGTATAGTGAAACACTCGTTTGATAAGCCCTGCATAGCGGTAGGAAACGGCAGCGCTACGTATACCATGAAAGAAGGTAACTTTAAACTGAAAGACAAAGTTATATCAAAACAGTATTTGAAACATTTTACTGTTAGAGAAAATAATAACACCATAACAATACAATTAGAAGATGCTATTCGGTTAACCATACAAGCAGATACATATTGCACTGTTTCTATTGAAGCAAAAAAACCGTTTAATAGATTTTGGCTTAGTTGTGTTGCTGATCCTTGTGAACATATTTACGGTTGCGGTGAACAGTTTTCAAAATTGGATCTAAAGAAAAAGAAAGTTCCCCTATGGGTACAGGAGCAGGGAGTAGGGCGGGGACATGATCTGATAACATTTTTAGCTACTGTATTGCATGGCGCAGGAGGAGCATGGTACACTACATATTATCCGCAACCCACGTTTGTATCAAGCAGCAATTACTTTATCCATTGCAATGCGTCATCATTTGCGGAATTTGAATTTAAAAAGAAAGAGCATATACTTCATTTCTGGCAGATTCCTGAATCAGTGGTGTTTGGTGTGTATGAAAAATCAACTGATTGTGTAAAAGCGGTGGGTGATTTATTGGGACTACAGCCACGGCTACCACAGTGGGTCCACGATGGTATGTGGATAGGAGTTCAGGGTGGCACCGATGTTGTGAAGAAAAAATTAAAAGATGCACTTGATGCGGGAGTTAAGGTTTCTGCACTGTGGGTGCAGGACTGGGTTGGCCGACGAATTACCTGGTTTGGCAAGAGGCTTTTTTGGAACTGGAAATATAATGACGATTCGTATCCTAATCTGCCATTATTTATACAGGAACTATCGCACAACAACATAAAATTTTTGGGGTATATCAACTGCTTTTTAAATTCTGAGGGTGACCTGTATAAAGAGGCTGTTACCAAAGGGTATTTGGTGCAAAATCGGGATGGCACAGTACGAACGTTTGATACCACCGGTATAATTGCTGGCACGATAGATCTTACCAATCCCCAAACGCGGGATTGGATTAAAAATGTTATTAAAGAACATATGATTGGCATTGGCCTTGGTGGCTGGATGGCCGATTTTGGTGAATATCTGGAAACTGATGTAAAGCTTTATTCAGGTGAATCTTCCGAATTGTACCACAACAAATATCCGGCAGAGTGGGCGCGTGTCAATTATGAAGCTTTAGAAGAAGCAGGTAAACTAGGTGAGATAGTTTTTTTTACACGGGCAGGGTATACAGGAACATCTCAATACAGTACGTTGATGTGGGCAGGAGATCAGCTTGTTAATTGGAGCATGCATGATGGATTGGCTTCGGTAATACCTGCAGGTATTTCATTGGGATTTTGCGGAGTGGGATATTTTCACTCGGATATTGGTGGATATACAACAATAGGTTGGATAAAACGAAAAAAAGAGCTTTTTATGCGCTGGGCAGAGTTAGGTGCATTTACAGCAGTAATGAGGACACACGAAGGTAACAGACCTGATGTAAATTGGCAATTTGACAGTAACAAAGAAACATTACAGCATTTAGCAAAAATGACAAAAGTTCATACTGCCTTAAAACCATATTTTGAGCATTGTAAGGATGAGTATCATACTGATGGGCTACCGCTAATGCGTCATCCATACATCCATTATCCTGATGATGACAAACATCATTCGTTGCAGTATCAATTTCTACTGGGTCGTGATGTAATGGTAGCACCTGTGTACAAACCACGGAAAAAGAAGTGGAAAGTATATCTTCCACAGGATGAATGGGTACACCTATGGTCAGGAAAAGAATATAGTGGTGGATGGGTTACGGTTGATGCTCCGTTAGGGCAACCACCTGTTTTTTACAGGAAAGCTTCACAGTTTAAAACTATTTTTAAAGCAATACAGGATATTGCGTGAAGAGTATTTCTTCCTGTCATTTCGAAGGAGCGAAGCGACTAAGAAATCTTATTATGTGAATAAAGATTTTTAGCAGCGTTCAAGTAAGATTTCTCGCTGCGCTCGAAATGACAGGTAATAAAGCTCCAAATGACAGGTAATAAATCTCCAAATGACAGGTGGTAAAGCTCCAAATGCTAAGTGGTAAAGCTTGAAATGACACATGAATAAGCTCGAAATAATAGTGGTAAAGTTCACGATCTTATTTGGAAGGATTACCGTGATTCAAATTCTAACAATAAAAAATTATTCTAATAAATATTGTTATTGAAATAATTGACAATTAAATACATTATACATACACAGACAACAAACCTAAAAACGATATACTAATTAAGAATGGCTTGAAACATTAAAAAATATGCCCTTGAAATTTACATATTCAATAAACCAGATTAATAACACCATTTACAAAATTTCATTACCGCTACCGGGTTATCCTCCATACATAAATGTATATCTTTTTAAAGGGGAAGTTAATACGCTATTTGACACGGGGACATCCTGGACATGGCGATTATTACGGAGTGCACTGAAAGAATTAGGGCTTCAGTTTTCCGATATTCATCAGGTTATTCCTTCACATGGGCATGTTGACCACTATGGAGCAGCATATGCAATAGCTAAAAGAAATAAACATGTTGAAGTAATAACCCATTATGCAGATGCAAAGCGTATAGAAGAAGGGATTTACGATAAACCTTCTGTCATGTTGCAATTCATTGAATCTATGGGTGTACCAAAGCCATTAATAGTGCCATTGGTTTTTCTTGATTTAACATTTAAATCAATGGGTCATAGCGTTACTGTTACCCGTAAAATAATGGATGATGAATATCCATTACAGGCTGGGAATTACAATGCAAAATTAATCTTAACACCAGGGCATTCTAAAGGCGCTATGTGTTTGTATATTGAAAAAGAAGGTTTTTTATTTTCTGGTGATCACATTGTACCTGGTGTAAAGCCAATTATTTTAGCCGGTTTTGAACCAAATACATCATTTCCCGTTGCCCAAAGTCATAATATCTTTCATACTTCATTGAAAAAGATTGAAAAATTAAGCCCAAAGTACATTTTTCCTGCCCATGGCGAACCTTTTCAGGAAAAATTGAATCGTTTGATAGTTAAATATCAGAAAGTATATCAATTGCGAAAGAAGCGCATGTATAATTTATTATTACATAACGATTATACCGTCTATGGACTGGCACGACAGGTATTCAAAAATCTAAAAGGGATAAATCTGGTGCTCGATTTATATTTGTCATTATCAGAAACATATACTCATCTTGAATCAATGTGTGAAGAGGGCGATGTAATAAAATATAATTTTGATAATACTTATTATTATACTGCAACATTATTGTAAAATACAATTGACATGTTTAATCGATAACGATTTATTGTATCTCATTATTACGGTAAATGCATTAACATGAAACTATCGCACAAAAAAACGTTATACCTGTTTTTAGCTCTTGGGATTGCTTTTGCAATTGGTTTGTTGCCAATTGAATATTGGCACAATACCGGCAGGGATACCATACAATTAACTACTCAGGGTAAATATTCATTGGCGGTATTAGCGTTTGCAGTGATAGCGTGGGTAACTGAAATAATGCCTTTTGCTATAACAGGATTGTTTTCACTTTCGTTACTGGTTATAACGAGTTGTGCAAATCTTCCGGATCTGGTAAAAGATGGTTTTGGCAATCAGGTTATTGTTTTTTTTATTGGGGTTATGATTATTGGAGCTATCGTTAATGAAACATCCTTTGTAACAATAATCACTCAAAAGCTTTATAAACGGTATTGTACGCAACCTAAAACATTAATTTTAATTATACTGACAATTGGTATGCTATTAGCGGGATTTGTAACCGAAATGGCTGCTGCTGCTATGGTGTTGCCATTTGCAGTTTCTATCTTAAAGAAAGCAAAAATAGAGCCTTTGAAAGATAATTACGGTAAAGCAATGATGATAGCCTGTGGCTGGGGACCGGTAATAGGTGGCATTTCAACTCCTGCAGGTTCGGGTGCTAATCCGCTTACGGTAGGATTTTTAAAGGATTTAGCGCATATTGATCTATCGTTTGCACATTGGATGGGTATTGGTTTTCCAGCAGCGCTTTTGATGCTGCCGTTTGCATGGTTTATACTGGTAAAAACGTTTAATGTGGAGAAAGTACGTTTACATATAGATTCTGAAAAAAATGAGAATGTACATATTTCATCAACTGATGTAATAATTGGCGCATTGTTTCTACTAACAATAGTGTTATGGATAGTTGAGCCTGTATTGCATAATCTATTTCCATCATTACAGTTCATAACGATGTCATTTGTTGCTATAACAGTTGCATGTTGTATGTTTTTGCCACCATTTGCACCGTTAAGCTGGCATAAAGTTGAACATTCTATTAATTGGGGAGCAATTGTATTAATTGTTTCAGGGTTGGCACTGGGAACAACAATATATAAAACGGGAGCCGCCAGGTGGCTAGCATGGGTACTATTTAAAAATCTTAATCTTTTACATCCAGTTATTATGGTTTTTACAGTAGTCCTGGGAGTTTCCATTATAAAAGTTATGTTTTCAAGTAACACAGTAACTGGTATCATAATGGTACCGTTACTCATAGCTTTGTCGGGCACTATTGGGATTGATCCGGCAATGGTGGCAATACCTGCAGGATTGACGTCATCGCTTTCTTTTATACTGGTAACATCAACGCCAACGATTGTGATTCCGTATACTGCAGGATATTTCACAATTGCGGATATGGTGAAGCCGGGTATATATATGACCATCGTTTCATCGATATGTGTTACTATCAGTTTTTTAATTTTTGGTTCTTTGTTTAACATCATTACATGGTAAAACTTTAAATTAAAAGTAAAATGTAAAAAAATTTATTGTATGCGATAGTTACTGTTTATGGAGGAATTCATGAGTACAATATCAACAGAACAATTAGAACGCCTTGCAAAAGAGTTCAGATATGTAATAACCGACATGATATGCAGAGCCGGTTCAGGTCATTTAGGTGGTTCATTAAGCTTGGTGGAGATAGTTACCACACTCTATTATCGTATCATGAATAGTAAGCCTGATAATCCTGCCTGGGAAGATCGTGACAGACTGGTCTTATCAAAAGGACATGCGGGAACAGTTTTATATGTTGTACTTGCATATTTAGGTTTTTTCCCAAAAAGCTGGCTTAAAACATTGAATCAAAATGGCACAAACCTACCAAGCCATGTTGATCACAACAAAACACCAGGCATAGATATGACTGCTGGTTCATTGGGACAGGGTTTATCCTGTGCTTGTGGTATGGCGTATGCAGCTAAGCTAAATAAAAAATCGTATAACGTTTTCTGTATTATTGGTGATGGTGAAAGCAATGAAGGACAAATTTGGGAAGCTGCTATGTTTGCAGGCCATAATAAACTGGATAATCTTATAGTAATTTGTGATTACAACAAGATGCAGATTGATGGCAAAACTGATGATGTGATTACCTTAGAACCATTAGCTGATAAGTGGCGTGCATTTAATTTTGAAGTGTTTGAAATGGACGGTCATAACTGGGATGACATATATTCTACCATTAATAAAGCAATTGCAGTAAAAGGAAAACCTGCAATAATTATTGCCCATACAATAAAAGGAAAAGGCAATGCAGAGGTAGAGAATAAAGTGGCAAGCCATAATATTAAGATTAATGACCAGTCAGACTATGACAAGTATATGAAAGGTTTGGGTTATACCATGGAGTTGCCATATTGATTGTTATGATATTCATGCTTAAAAAAATTATTACACACACTGTCATCCTGAATTTAATTCAGGATCTCAGTCTTTTAGTTGGTTTCGAATCTAGTTCAGAATGACGCTGGAGATGAAATTTAATTTTTATAGGGAGATAAAAAATGAGCTATCATGATATGGAAATGAGGGCAGTATATGGATTAACATTATGCGAATTGATGGAACAAAATAAAAAGTGTTGTGCTTAGAAGCTGACTTAAGTAAAGCATCAGGAACCAATCCAGCAGTATGCACAGCATTCCCGGAAAATTTTATAAACGTTGGTGTTGCCGAAGCAAATATGATAGGGTTAGCAGCAGGTTTGGCACGTGAAGGGAAAATTCCATTTTGTGCAAGTTTTACCTGCTTTGCTTCACGCAGAGTATATGATCAGATTACCATCAGTGTGGCGTATGCCAATACCAATGTTAAGATAGTTGGGACTGCGCCAGGCATAACACAGGGACCAAACGGTGGGACCCATATGGACTTTTTGGATTTAGCGATAATGCGTGCCATGCCCAATATGCACGTGTACAGCCCCTGTGATGTATATGAACTTCGTGCTGTAATGAAGTATATGGCAGCACATCATCAGCCAACCTATATGCAGTTATTGCGGCCTAAAATGCCTGTGATATTCAATGAAAATTTTGTATTTGATCCACAAAAGGCAACCTTGCTCCATGAAGGTGGGGATGTTACCATAGTAACAACAGGGTATACAACACACCTTGCAAATAAGGCTGCTGAGATTTTACAAAAAGAAGGAATAAAGGCAGATCATCTTCACTATAGTTCCATAAAACCATTTGATGAAGACTTACTTATACAATCAGCAAAGAAGACTGGTTGTGTTGTTACTGTAGAAAATCAAAATATCATTGGTGGATTAGGTGGGGCTGTCTGTGAAGTATTAAGTGAAAAACTTCCTGTAAAAGTAAAGCGCCTTGGTATACACGATGCTTTTGGTGAAGTTGCTACAGAAGAATATTTGCTCAATAAACATGGATTTAATGTTGAGCATATTGTTAAGGCTTGTAAAGAACTAATAAAAAGTAAATAAAATTATCATACTGGTATGTAAACCAAAAGGAGAATCATTATGCATTTTGTTATAGGTTCAACCAGAGCTGGGTTACAGTTAAAGCGACAAATTATCAACTATCTTATTAAAAACGGACACCAGGTTGATGATGTGGGGATGAAGGATGAAGAGCATTTTGTGCCGTATCATATTGCAGCTGCTAATGTAGCATCGTTAGTATCTCAGGGAAAGTATGAAAAGGGCATTGTTATATGTGGTACCGGAGCGGGTAGTGCAATTGTTGCTAATAAATTTAAGGGTGTCTATGCAGTGCATTGTACTAATTCATTTGAAGCAAAAAAGGCATCAGCTATTAACAATGCAAATGTACTTGTATTAGCTGAATGGCTTACACCTGCAAATCATGCATTTGAGATAATCAATGACTGGCTAACAACACCATTTGGAAGCGGCTTTGAAGAAGAATGGCAAAAATTTTTAGCTAATTGCATTGAAGAAATCAAAGATATGGAAGAAAAAAATTTTAAATGAACAAAGTTGCAAAATATAGGGTGATAGTTATAGTTTTAATAATCTTTGTATTTGTATAAGAATAATTATAGTGTATTGTATACGAAATATTTTTCTATATTTTACTAATGTGACATAATATATCTTATCGGAAGTAATATATGAAATATAGATGTTTTTAAATGAATCCTTACGTTTAACAATTATTTATTATTTGTAGCTTATTTATGGTTATATTACAGATAACCCCAAAAAGATTCAGCATAAGTATACCGTAATGTAAAAAAATGTTTATAGACAAAATTATTTTTATTACTCTATATGGCTGAATGTTATAATGTATCTCTTCTTAGGTTGTAAGATACATATTTATTAATATGATTACATTATAGGTTTTTACTGTGAAAAAGATATGTTGTATATTAATTCTAGCAATAGCCATTAGTTATTGTTCTAAAATACATTCAAAGATACATGATGCAATAACTATCTCATTTATTGGCGATGTCATTATGCATGGTCCTGTAAAATCATTTGCTTTTAGAAATAATATAAATGATCCAAAAACTGCCAAATCTATAAACAATGGTGGTTTTGATATACTCTTTGAACATATAAAACAAGAGTTTGCATCATCAGATTATGTGGTTGCAAATATGGAATTTCCAGTAGCTCCACCGTATACAAGTAAAGCATTTATATTCAATTGTCCACCGTATGTTTTAGATGCATTCAAAAATATTAATATCAATATAGTTAGTATTGCAAATAATCATATACTGGATCAGGGATATGAAGGATTACTCAGCACTATCCAGATATTGGAGTCAAAGTATATTCAGTATATTGGTGTGGGTAAAAATAATACAACAGTAAATGGAATTATTGTTGGTAATGACGAAATTAAAGTTGGTATTATTGCTTACACTGGAGTTTTAAATTATGAACTATCGAAAAAATATAAAAATAACATTCATATTAATAACTTTTATGATACTAAAAAAGTATTACATGATATTGCTGAAATAAAAAATAGATGTGATTTTCTTGTGATGATTGCACATATAGGAAATGAGTACAGTACTCAGCCATCAAAAAAAGATATGGATATGATCAAAACATATTGCAATGCAGGTGTTGATTGTGTTATTGGGCATCATCCCCATGTCATACAGCCTGTTGAACAATTTACATCGTTAGATGGGCGTATATGTACAGTATTTTATAGCTTAGGAAATTTTATAGCAAACCAATCATCAACACATAATGATCCAAAAAGTGGCGTTGAATGCAGCACCCGTGAAGGTTTAATTGTTAGTTTACTATTGGAAAAAGACGAAGGTGAAATATATAGTAAATTCAATATTATTCCCATTATGATTCATAATGTTCCTGACATAGAATCAAAATATAAATATGGTAGAAGAATACAACCCATTGCTCTAAAACAATATATTCGTAAAAAGCAGGAAGAAAATAATAGTAATAGCGAAGAAATTAAAAGGTTACATAATAGAATTCAAGAAATAAAGAAACATTTGTTTTTATATGGCCAATATGAAAATATAATTTATTCTGATTAAATAAGTATTTCAAGTATTTTATAGTAAAGATGCAATGATCATCTTTTGTACATTTTCAGTTCCATCAATAAACATCATAGTTTTTGCAAAATCGTTTAATTGCTTCATTTCACTTGTATCAATAATTGATCTGTAACCTAACGCATCCATCCCAAAATTAGTGATATCAAGAAATAATCTACTGGCATAGTATTTTGCCATTGATGCTTCTTTGGTGAATGGCTCGTTATTATCTATTTTTTCACATGCATCCCTATATAATAAACGTGCTGCATGCAATCGTGTTTCAAATTCAGCAACAGAGAAACTTATTCCCTGGAAATCAAATAGATACCTGGAAAATTGCTTTCTTGTTTTTACATGGTTTATAATAATATCCAGTGCATGTTGAGCTGCACCAACACAACATGCTGCCACTAATGGTCTTCCTTTATCAAGCATTTCAGTTAGTAAAAAATAACCACTGCCCTCTTCACCAATCTGGTATTGTGTATCAATTGTAACATTATTAAACGTAATTGATCCTATAACACTATGTAAAAATGAAGATACTTCAAGTTTTTCAAATAATATGCCATCTGCAGTTTCAGGAATAAGAAAAGCATTCAACCCTGCCCTGCCCTTTTTACTGCTTTGAGCTATCACAAGATAGTAAGAGGCTATACCACTGTTAATAACAATAACTTTCTTTCCATTAATTAAGAATTTATTATCTTTTTTTATTGCCGTAGTTTGAATGGATGTTATATCAGAACCTGCCTGTTCTTCAGTTAAACAAAAAGCCAGTGGCTTTTGTGTATTGCTAACTGCATTCATTAGGTATTTCTTTTTATTATTATCTGCAAACGACTTTATAAGTTCAAAGCAATGTATAGTCGTTAGTAATGTAGGTAAAGTATTATAATAATTATATGCAAGAGTTTCAAAAATAGCACCAGCATGGCTAAATGACGCAGATAGACCACCATATTCTTCATGTAATAATAAAATATGTAATTTATGTTTATAATATATTGAATAATATGCCAAGGCACGTTCTATAGGTGGTAAATCATTTATAAAAGGTGATTGTGAATCAAGCAATTGTACACATTCTTGTAAAGATTGATTAAGATTTTTGGGTAACAATATATTACTCATTGTGTTTTCTCCAGAGAAGAAAATCAATAAATTGGTCTAATTCTGAAAATTCCTGCCTGTTTAGTTGTTTAATTTTATTGGTAAGTGAATTTAACATTTCATCATCAATTATATTTTCATAATCTTCTAATAATGGTTCATCATCAAGAAAGTATGAAATAGGTTTTTCAAGATGTTCAGCTATTAATTCAATCAGATGAAAATATACTCTTCGCTTGCCTAATTCATAATTGGATAATGCAGCCTGAGTAATACCTATCGCTTTAGCCAGTTCCAGCTGAGTAATGCCCTTCTCTTCACGGGCTATTTGTATTTTTCTACCAATCTCTTTTAAAGCCATATAAGTATATAAATAATGATTATAATTTGATTTAATGTATAAAAGTGTGTGTATGATAAATAAAATCAATAAAAATGCAATACATATTTATTCTGAAATATGCAATACATATGTTAAATATTAAATTGGTATAAATTTAAAAATTAATATTGACAAATATAACAAATATAACAGTAAATATAACAAAATGTTATATTTGGAGGTTTGTAATGAATTTAACAAAAGTATTAGAAAGTAATTCGCGGAAACATCCTGACAAAGACTGCTTAAGGTATAATGGCAAAAAGTATACTTATAGAAATGTTCTAGAATTGTCATTACAAGCTGCATCACTTTTTCAATCTTTAGGTATAGAAAAAGGTGATAAAATTGCAATTATGAGCCAAAATACACCTGATTTTGTTATATCATTATTTGGCAGTTGGTTTGCAGGTGCTACTGTAGTACCTATAAACCATAAACTCATGGCTCCTGAGACGGAATATATTCTTGACCATAGTGAAGCAAAATTATTTTTATTTGATGGTTCTCTATCTAGTGTTGCTGACAAAATAACATTAAAAAAAGTTAAAAAAATGGCATTAGACACGGAAGTAAGTGGATATGAATTATTTAGTAATAACTTGAAATCTCAAAAACAACCAAAACATGCAAAAGTCAACGATGAAGATTTTGCTGAAATTCTGTATACCTCTGGAACTACAGGAAAACCAAAAGGCTGCCTTCACACACATCGTAATGTTGTTATGGCTGGTATCACAGCTGTTATAGCAACAAAAATGGATGGTGATGATGTATTATTAATGGCTATGCCCATATGGCATTCATCTCCATTGAACAATTGGTTTTCAGGAATACTATTTATTGGTGGAACTACAGTATTATTGCGTGAATATCATCCACTGCATTTTCTTCAGGCAATACAAAATGAAAAATGTACTATATACTTTGGTGCCCCTGTTTCATATACAATGCCAGTGCAAATGATTCCAAATTTTGATTCATTTGATTTAACAACAATGAGAGCATGGATTTATGGTGGTGGCCCAATAAGTTCAGATGTAGCAAAAATGCTTATTGAAAAATATAAAACGAATAACTTTTATCAGGTATATGGAATGACTGAATCTGGTCCAACCGGAACAGTTTTATTACCTAAAGAACAGCTTAAAAAAGCCGGTTCCATAGGCAAAACAGGTTTGCCTGGATGTGATTTACGAATAGTGACAACAGACGGAAAAGATGCTAAGTATGGTGAAACTGGTGAAATATGGTTACGTGCTGATAGTATGATGAAAGGATATTATAAAAATCCCGAAGCTAGCAAAGAAGCATTTGAAGATGATTGGTATAAAACTGGCGATGTTGCACGTATAGATGATGATGGATATCTATTTATAGTTGATAGAATAAAAGATATGATAGTTACCGGTGGTGAAAATGTTTATTCAAAAGAAGTAGAAGACGTTATTATAACAATGCCAGGGATTACAGGTGTAGCAGTTATAGGTTTACCCCATCCTGACTGGGGAGAAACTGTAGCAGCATTTATAATGAAAGCACAGGATAGTAATATCACAAAAGAATCTATTATAGAATATTTAAGTGACAAACTTGCAAAGTATAAAATTCCTCGACAATTTATCTTTGTAGATAGTTTGCCGTACACACCAAGTGGTAAAGTTATGAAGTATAAACTGAGAGAACAATATAAGGATTATAAAGAAAGTAAATAATTATAAATTTCTGGAGGATTTATATGTTTGACTATATCATGACTGATGAACAGCTGAAATTACGAAATGAGGCGCGAGATTTTGTTAAGTGGGTACCAAGGGAAATGATTCTTGATATGGATGCGGAAAAGATCCATTTCCCTAAAGAATTCTTACAAGAAGCGGGTAAAAGAAATCTTTTAGGAATACGGTTGCCAAAAAAGTATGGTGGTAGAGGTCTTAAATGGGTGGATGATTGTATAGTGGCTGAAGAAATTGGTGTTGCCAGCTATTCACTGGCGTGCTTGTGGGGTGTTGGTGCTGATATTGTTTGTGAGGCGATAGTAGAGTTTGGAAATGAGGAATTGAAACAGGAAGTGGTTGTACCCTTACTCAAAGGTGATGTGTATGCAGCGGAATGTTTGACTGAACCGCGTGGCGGGTCTGACTTTTTTGGTGCAACAACTATCGCTAAAAAAGATGGCGGTGATTGGATCATTACAGGTCAAAAGCGATTTATTGTTGGTGCTGAAGGTGCTGACTGGTTTATGGTATATGCTGTAACAAATCCCAATGGCAATCCTCATGAACGGCTTACATGTTTTATGGTGCCAAGAACAAAAGGCGTTGAGACAAAATATATATATGGACTGATGGGAGTACGTGGTGGAGGAGCTGGACGTTTAATTTTAAATGAAGTTAGAGTGCCAGAGCGATATGCGTTAAATGGCATCAATGGCGGCTTTGAAGTTTTTGTAAAGAATATGATTCCTGAACGGTTGGGCACTGCTGCAATGACAATAGGTAGTGTGCGCCCTGCAATTGAGATAGCTACACGCTATACATCAATGCGTAAAGCATTTGGACAGCCCATAGCTAATTTTGAAGCAGTAGGATTTAAAGTAGCCGATAGCGTGATGTTACTTGATGCAATACGCTCACTGGTATATAGTACAGCTCTAGCTATTGATTCCGGCAAAGTTCATCCAGGAAGAATCAGACGCATGGTATCCGAATCTAAAAAGTTTGTAACTGAATCAGCATGGACCATTGCTAATAATTGCATGCAGGTTATGGGCGGCATTGGATATACCAATGTTTATCCAATTGAAAGGATTGTGCGTGATATCAGGCTTTCTATGATATGGGTTGGTACTAATGAAATTATGGATCTTATTATTCAGAATGAATGGTATAAGGAGTACTTCAAAGTTATTTCAAAAGAAAATATCCGCGATGTTGAGCAGGATGCCCCAGGTGCTGATCAGGTTGAAGAAAAAGTATATGAATAAAATCATTGAATGTACACTGCCAAAGTTGTTTATTGGCAGTGTACACATATAGTATTACAGCTCATCATTTATCATTGTAATAAGTTCTCCTACGTCCGAAATATCATTTTCTACTTGTGCCCAGTTAATTCTTCTACCCTCTTCCTTAGCTTTCTGATACCGTATTTTTATAGTAGAAAGAAGCTGTGAAATTCTTTCAATTTCAGATTCAATATTGTCGGTTTTTTCAATGGGACTGTATTGTGCATATTCAGATTTCATAGTATCCAGGTCAATTATTTCCCCCCAGTGAGGCACATAAACGGAGTATCCAAAGCGGTTTTGAATTTCATCAGCAAATGCTGTTGATGCTTTTTCTTCACCATGTATCACAAAAACTTTAAGATTTGGATTTTTAATATAGCTCATCCATTCAAGTAAACCTTCTTTATCGGCATGTGCGGAAAATCCGCCAATGGTATATATCTTTGCTCTGACGGCAACATTTTCGCCATAAATTTTTACAAGCTTGGCACCATCAATTATACGCCGGCCCAATGTACCTTCAGCCTGATAACCAACAAATACCACGGAAGATTCCGGTTTATAAAGATTATTTAAAAGATGATGTTTAATTCTGCCTGCAGTACACATGCCACTGGCTGCGATGATTATTGCTCCTTTGGCATTGGTATTTAACCATTTTGATTCTTCAACTGTCTGTACAAAATGAAGATTGGGAAAATCAAGAGGACTATCACCTGATTTAAGGAGTTTAAGCATAGCTTCATCAAAGCAATCCTGATTATTCATAAAAATCTCAGTAGCTGATGTAGCAAGTGGTGAATCTAAATATACTGGTATTGGCGGTATCTCACCTTTTTTCACCAGCTGCGCTATAGTATACAGTATTTCCTGTGTTCGTTCTATGGCAAATGCCGGAATGATAATGTTGCCTTTTTTATTGTATGAATCAAGTATTACGTGTTTTAATTCATTATATGTATCTTCTTTACTTTTATGTAATCTGTCACCGTATGTTGATTCAATAAGGAGAATATCAGCATATTCTGGTAATTCAGGATCTTGTATTATTGCCTGATTTTTTTGTCCAATATCACCTGAAAAAATAATGACCTGTTCTTTATTGTTTTCCTGTACACGCATTTCAATAAATGAGGAACCCAGTATATGCCCCGCATCATAAAAGTGCGCCTTAATCTGAGGGTGAACTGATATTGTTTCATGGTAATTTACAGGATTAAAATATTGCAAACATCGTTCTGCATCTTCAGAAGTATAAATGGGATGTATGAATTCACGACCAATTTTTTTTCTTTTTTTATTTATAATCTCAGCATCCTGTTCCTGAATATGGGCACTATCGGGAAGCATTATGGTTGCTAATTCACAGGTAGCTTTAGTTGCATAGATTGGTTTTGTAAAGCCTTCTTTAACTAATTTTGGAATGAGACCGCTATGATCAATATGTGCGTGTGTTAAAAGCAAACAATCAATTTGTGGTGGTGCATAAATAAGATTGAGATAATTCCGTTCACGCAGTTCCCTTGTTCCCTGAAACATTCCACAATCCACCATTACAGTAAAATTGTTATTTTTAACAATAAACGATGAACCTGTTACTGTTCGTGCTCCGCCAACAAATTCAATTTTCATACGTACATCCTTACATTAATAATTAATAACATCAGTTTGTATTGTACCATCAATGAGTGTAATTACCCTTTGAGTTTTGGAAGCAATATAGTGATCATGAGTTACAATAACAACTGTAGAACCCTTCTCTGCACAGTTCTTAAAAAGAAGTTCAATTAATATATCAGAATTTTTTCTATCAAGGTTGCCAGTTGGTTCATCAGCTAATATGATATCAGGTTCGGTTATCAGCGCACGTGCTACAGCAATACGCTGGCATTCACCACCGGATAATTCGGCAGGTTTATGGCTGGCCCTATCGGACACACCAAAATGCTCTAAGAGTTCAAATGCTTTCTGTTTTGCTTTTGTATATGATTGGCGTTTAATCAACAAAGGCATCATGGCGTTTTCCAATGCTGTAAACTCAGGCATAAGATTATGCATCTGAAATATAAAACCAATATGCTGATTTCTGAAGCTGGATAATTCATCATATGAAAATGGGGAAATATCCTGATGCAATATCTGAACACTGCCACCCTGGAATGTGTCAAGGCAACCAATAATATGCAACAATGTGGATTTGCCTGCACCTGAAGGTCCCATAACAGAAACTATCTCACCTTTATTAATACTAAAGGTGATATTTTTAAGTACTGTTATGGAATTTGTACCATATCCATATTGTTTAAATAGATTTTCAGTTTTTATGATAGTGTTATCTGAATTGATGCTACGGGTCATACTATAATCCATATAATTTATTCATACCGTATTGATTCAACAGGGTGAAGTCTTGATGCATGCCATGAAGGTAAAATAGCAGCAACTGTGGCAATAAAAATGGCCAGTATGGCAACAAGCATGACAAACTCGGGTTGAATCTGCGTTGGCAGCGAATCAATGTAATAGACATTTTTTGGCACCAGTGACACAGGATAAAATACACCTAAATCAAATGTTATATATATCCAGGACATTATGCTATTTATAACACGTTCAACCCAGTGAATAATAGCCTCTAAATTTATTGCTGTTGCAAGTCCTGTAATAACTCCAATGATGGCACCAATAAGCCCAATAAAAAAACCCTCAAGAATAAAGATGATCATTATTGAATACGGCTGCGCGCCCATTGCTTTTAAAATTCCAATAGCTTTTCGCTTTTCCATAACCACCATGACAAGAGTACCCATAATGGTAAATGAAGCCGAGATAATAACTAAAAAAAGAATAATAGTCATAATAAGCTTTTCTAATTTCAACGCATAAAACAAATTCTGATTTTGCTGCTCTGCAGTAATAACCTGATAGTCATATCCAATAATACTCTGGATCATTGAAGAAACCCTATCCATATCGTACACATCATAAAGTTTTAACCCCAACCCACTGATAATGTTGCCAATACCAAATAAAATTTGTGTTTGCGGTAACGTCATGATAATGAGTTTAGTATCAAAGTCATAATACCCCGTCTTAAAAAAAGCTGTAATTCTGTATTTGCCAATTCCCGGAGTGATCCCCTCCCGCGCAGTCAAACGCCCTTTGGGGACAATTACTTCTATGTAATCGCCAAGCCTGAGATTGTAATTGAAAGCCATCTCTTCCCCAATTGCTATTGAAGAAGCGCTCTTGAATTCCGTATCGCCTGCGGTAATAAATTTTGTTATATCTTTGGGGACTTCACCAGGATTGCCGTAACCGCGAATTGCAACAGGGAATATATACGATTTTACACGGACAAGACCCTGACCCTGAATAAATGGCATAATTGTTTTAATTTGTTTAACATTTTTTATCTTGTCCGATAGTTCCCTGTAATTGGCTATTCCTTCACTATCAGTATCAGCATAGTAACGGCTTATAGTAATATGTGCGTCAACATCTAAAATTTTATCTCGTATTTGACTCTGGAAACCTGTCATGACGGACATCACAACAATAAGGACAAAAACGCCGATAGCAACAATAAATATAGAAAGGAATGTATTGAATGAAATAAATCCCTGGGATTTTTTTGCTTTGAGATATCGCCAGCCAATAAAAAGCTCAAATAAATGCATAGATAACCCTTGTATAAAAAGTTTAAACGAATGTAATTGATAATTGTAATTTGTCAATTAGTTATAGTGGAATTTACTATATATTTATAGATTACTTCTGGCTTAACTGTTCATACAGTGTTTTGGCCAGACCAAAATTTGCAGTTTTTGACATCTGGAGGGCATATTCATTGTAAAGCATATCCTCAAATATTTCTTGCGCCATTCCACCATACAATAAATCATTTTCTTTATGAACTGTTTTACGCATTTCTTTAAGCATCTGATATACAAATAATGATTCCATTTCAATACAAACATCCATAAGCTTTTTATCAACTGGTTTATCGTTGTTTTTAGCTATTGCGTTATCCAGCAAGGATTTGAATTCTGTGGAGTTATTGTGTATTTTCTGTTCTATATCTTTTTGCTTATTTATAGATTGTATGGTTTTCTGGCTTTCGATTATATTTTTAATGGTTGTATCCATACTAACCTCACTGAACAATCAATTCTGCATGAAGACATCCTGCCTGCTTCATTGCTTTTAAAATTACGATAATATCTTGAGTACTCATACCAATGTAATTTAATGAATCAACTAAATCTTTGACAGTAGCAGCATCTTTTAATAAATACATACTGCCTTTTTTACGTGTTTCTTCAATAGTTATTGTAACCCCTTGCTTGCTTATCACTGCCTGTGAAACACGAATATCTCCACCCATCACTATGGTACCATTTCGTTCATTGATTACTACTCGTGCACTATATACAGGTACTATCTCTATGTTTTCAATATCGGCTATGAAATCTGTGACTGTAACATTTTGTGGCAGTGTGCATTGAATAAAACCTTTATCTATTATGGGCTTTGAATCGGGATATTTCTTTTCAATAGCATTTTTTATTTCTTTTGCTACTGAAAAATCAAAATTTAGAAGTGAAAATTTAATGTTCCCATCTTTAACAATATCAGGCAAAATTTCTTTTTCAACTATGCCACCAGACACTATCCTGCCTATGGTTGCCCCTTTACGCTTGTCACCAGCAATTGAAATAACACCCTGTGCAACAACATACGTAGTATCATCAGCACCTTTTAATGCTGATTGCAATAGAACTCCATTTTCAAGTGATTTTGCATCGCCAATGGATGAAACAGTAACATCAATTCTGTCACCAAGCCTGACATACGGTGGCAAAGTTGCAGTAACAAGGACAGCTGCAATATTTTTAGAATTAATATTTTCATCATTAAGCCCTAAGTTTTTCAATACATTAGACAATGAACTCTGTGACAATTTAACTTTGCTATCACCAGTACCCTGTAAACCAATAACAAGGCCATAGCCATACACCTGATTTTCTTTTAATCCATCAATGGCAACAAGGTCTTTGATTTTTACAGGGACTTCTGCAAAAGATTGTGTAGTAAAAAATATTAATATAATTGTACAGATAATTATTTTATATACTGTATTCATCATTGCTGTGTCAACTCACCCAAAATCCTTTGCAAATATTGAATAATAATCTGCTGCTTTTCCTGTTCGGTTAATGCTGGCGAAGTGGTTTCACCTTCTTTCAATGGTGGTCGTATAATTTGCACGCCTTCTTTTACACCTTGTATCTGTAATACTAAATTAGCTATATCACTGGAATTAATAGTACCACCTTTTATTGCAGCAGGATTAACAATACCACTAACAGTAAATACTGTAGTAACACCACTGAATGAAAATGTTTTTGAACCTGCAATTCTGAAATTACCATTTTCAAGACGCTGCTGCACAGTTGCTGCAATATGCAAAGCTATATTCCCACGATGCTGAAGATTGGTGTTGTTATTTTTTGTAGCTTTTTTATTTGCATTTACTGCTGGTAAAAATGGTGTAATATTGCCATCGGGTGTTGAGGTTACTGTGAATGCATCATTATTGGCAAGTGTCAGAGTAAAACGCATCTGCGAAATATCAGTAATAGCAACAGTAAAAATATCGCCAACTTTGATTGTATCCTGAGCAGTATAGATATTTTTATCTTTCCAGATAGTATCTGCATAAACAGCAGGTATTATTAAAAAAACTATCGCCAATAAAAATTTTTTCATAAGTAACACTCTACACCATTATTGACAATTTTTCCTGTGATAGTTTTGCCACTTTGTAATGAAATTTTAATTTCATCACCAGTTTTGCCACTTTGCAATGCTTTGCCAATCAACTCAATGACAATAGATTTTTTAATTAACTTAACAGTAACAAGATCACCTTTAGCAATTATTAATTCATTTTGTATGGGCGATAGTTCCTGTAATGAGCTATTAGAAGTAGATATACTCTCTGGCACAACAAGTTTTACTGCACTACCGTGAACAACCAGAAGCCCTGTAACAACACCTTTCAACAATTGATAAACTTCATTTTTGGTAATGTACCCATCTTCTAAAGCAGCTTCAGGTATAATTATTTTCTTCACTAAATCAGCTTCATCGCCATCAATCTGAGCAATATCAGCAACCAAAAGATTATTTTTTGGTGCAGTATTTGACTTTAAATATACAGCCAAATCTGCATACAGCAATGAATGAAATAACGTAGAAATGATTATAGCTAAAAGTACTCTATTCATTATCGCTTCAATCCAATAGCAGTTCCTAACATAGAATCAGATGTCTGGATTGCTTTAGAATTGATTTCATACGCACGCTGAGCAACAATCATGTTTACCATTTCCTCAACCACTTTAACATTAGACATTTCCAGAAATCCCTGATGCGTGCGTGCCATGCCGTCAATTCCCGGAGGCCCTGCTATTTCTTCTCCAGATGCAGGTGTTGTTTTGTATAAATTACCACCAATATTCTGTAAACCTGCCGGGTTAACAAAACGAGCAATTTCAAGCTGTCCAACTTCAATTGGTTCATCATCGCCAACGACTTTAACCGTAATTCTGCCGTCCTGACTGATAGAAAGTGAATCCATAATAAAATTTTCAGGCAACACTATTGGTGGTTCCAGTAAATAGCCGTTTGAAGTAACTATGTGCCTGTTTGAATCAACTTTAAATGATCCATCACGGGTATATGCAATAGTACCATCATAAAGCTGTACTTTGAAAAAACCATCACCTTCCAAGGCAATATCAAGCTTGTTACCGGTTGCCTGTAAACTTCCCTGATCAAAAAGTTTCTGAGTTGCTGCCACCTTTACACCATGCCCAACCTGTATTCCGGTGGGCACTTCGCTTATTTCAGTAGCAGGTGTACCGGCCATAAGGACTGTTTGATAGATTAAATCTTCAAATTCAGCCCGTAGCTTTTTAAAACCTGTTGTATTAACGTTGGATAAATTGTTAGATATCGTATCTATATTAAATTGCTGTCCTATCATCCCTGATGCAGCAGTCCACAATGAACGCATCATAGTAACACCTCATAGTAGTAAAATATTGTTCTTTTATGTATTTTTCGACATATTTATCATATTGCTTGACATAAATGATTGACAAATGAAATATAAAAGGATACATGCGTAGAATATATAGATAATTATTTGTAACTTTAATTGCATAGATAATACACATTATAAAAATAAAAAAAGGAGAAAATTATGAAGTTTAAAAGTGTATTTGTATTACTTGCTATTGCATTGGTATTTACCGCATGTACTAGCACTGATAAGAAAGGGCAAACCAGCACAACCAAAAATGGCCCCGGAAAAATTTACTGGGATGATAAATCCTTAAAAGGGGAAGGAAATTTTACCAATGGCGTGAAAACTGGTAAATGGATTTTATATCATAAAGGAACTGGTGAAAAATTAGCTGAAGGACAGTATGTTGATGATAAACAACAGGGTTTCTGGACATATTACCATAAAAATGGAGCAAAAAGCTTAGAAGGTAACTTTGACCAGGACCAGAAAACCGGTGAATGGATAGCATATTATCCCGAAGGACCTGTTATGTGGAAAGCTACTTATGTAGTAAAGGAAAAAACTGAAAGTGGATTTACCATGAAGGTTGGAAGTATTGAAGGAATAAAAACATGGTATTATCAATCAGGAAGAATCTGGAAAGAAGAACAATTTACCAATGGAGAGCAAACAGGGAGAAGTCAGGAGTATTATGAAAATGGAAATCCCAAAATTATAGCATGGTATAAAGCAGGTCAATTAGATGGGCAGTGTAACAAGTGGTATGAAAATGGGAAAAAATTAGAAGAAGGCACCTATAAAGAAAACAAGAAAAACGGTAATTTTAAATTTTACTTTGATAATGGGCAGATTTCGGCTACAGGAAGTTTTATAATGGATAAGCCTGAAGGAGACTGGAAATTCAATTCAAAAGAAGGGTTGTTACAAAAGGAAGGAAAATATAAAGATGGCAAAGAAATTGGGTTGTGGAATTTCTACATGTATCCATCACGAGTGCAGAGAATTAAAATAATGGAACTTCCTTTACAGGGTGGAATGATTGATAATACCAATGAAAATGCAAAGTTATATGATGAAAAAGGCCAACTCATTGGTTATGGCCAATTAACAGGAATTCCTAAAGGTATATATACGGTATTGAAAGATGGAAAACCAGCCGGGGAAATGTCATCCTCATCCGTACCTAATGATAATCCACAAGAAAAGATAACATATACCTGGACAGGGAAATGGGAAACTCCTAA
>JBFLZD010000039.1 GCA_040756435.1 Spirochaetota bacterium
TATCGCAATCAGTATAAAAATAACTGTCGTTATTTGCCAATTCATTTTTTAAAATATACTGTATTGTGCTAATGCTTTTGATAATAAATATAAATTTTTTTATTTATCTTGACAAGTTTTTTATAATAATTATTGATTTCATTTTCAAACTTGAATTAAATATTTTGATTTACATTTAATCATATTTGCTACTATAGTAAGCGATAGTTACTGGCAACAGGTACATTGTTATGTCTAAATCAATAGAAGGAGTTATTGCTTCACCAGGGATAGTTGTAGGAAAAGCCTATATTTATCGAGGCGATAATATCATTATTCCCAAATACACCATAACAGATGACCAGGTTGAAAAAGAAATAAAAAGGTATGATGAATCCCTTGCAAAAACCAAAGAAGAAATCAAAGCAATACAATCGCAGATAGCAACCAGTTTATCCAATGACATGGCCGATATATTCAAAAGCCATTTAATGGTTCTGGAAGATCCATATCTGGATCAAAAAGTGCGCGAAACCATTAGTAAGGAAAAACGTAATGCGGAATGGGTTTTGAATGATATCACATTACAACTGATTCAGAGCTTAAAATCAATTGAAGATGAATATTTACGTGAGCGGATTATCGATATCTCAGATATTAACAAGCGACTTATTAATAATTTGCAAAAAACACACGATGAATCCCTGGCAGATTTAAAAGAAGAAGTTATTGTAGTAGCTACTGACCTGACACCATCTGATACGGCAATGATGAATAAAAAATATGTATTGGGTTTCATAACCGACCGTGGCGGCAGAACTTCCCATACAGCAATAATGGCACGTGCACTGGAAATCCCCGCAATAGTTGGTTCTCAGGTTGGTACTTCTCTTATAAAGCATGGTGATATTATCATTCTGGACGCTATACACGGGAAAATAATTGTTAACCCATCCAAAGATGAAATCAGTGAATATGAAAAATACCGTGAAGATTTAAAACAGCTTGAAAATGAATTAGCCGCTATAATTGAACTTCCTTCACATACTCTTGATAATGAAACTATATATATCTATGGCAATATAGAAATCCCCGACGAAATGAATATTATACGGGATCACGGTGCACAGGGTATTGGACTTTTTAGATCAGAATTTTTGTTTCTGGATAAGTCCTTACCTGATGAAGAAAAACAGTTTGAAGAATATAAAAAGGTTGTTGAATTTTTTAACCCCCACCCTGTTACCATCCGTACACTTGATATAGGTGGCGATAAGATTTATGCCTTTACCAAGCAATATAAAGAGCGAAACCCATTCCTGGGATGTAGAGCCATACGATTTAGCCTTGAAAACGAATTTTTATTCAGGCCACAACTCAGAGCAATACTACGGGCTTCTGCGTTTGGCAATGTTAAACTAATGTTTCCCATGATATCGTCTGTTGAGGAGCTTCTCAAAGCAAAATCAATTTTATATGAAGAGATGGAAAATCTTCAAAAATTGGGCATACCTTTCAATCAAAATTTACCTGTTGGCATAATGATTGAGGTCCCTTCAACAGCAATAAACGTTGATATATTCTGTAAATATTGTGATTTCTTTTCAGTGGGAACCAATGACCTGGTTCAATACACATTAGCTGTTGACCGCATCAGTGAAAAAATAGCATATCTTTATAACCCGCTGAATCTTGCTGTGTTACGGCTTTTAAAATTAATTGCTGATGTAGCATATCAAAACTCTATCTCTCTTTCAATATGCGGTGAAATGGCAGGTGAACCAAAATATACCATGCTTTTACTTGGTTTGGGGTACCGACAATTATCAATGAGTTCAGCATTCATGTATCAGATAAAACGTATCATACGTTCTGTTACCATTGAGGAATGCAGGGACATGGTTAATAATCTGATGCAACTGGATAATACCTATGACATAGAAAATGCAATGATGGAAGTATTAAACAAAAAATTTCCCAATATGTTTTTCAAATAATTCACTCATCATGAAACTATATCATGAATTAGCCGAATATTATTTTACTATAGAGAAGTTTCATAGGGATATTAATGACGATATAAATCTTATTAAAGAACTTGCCTCAAACATACCAAATCCTGTTTTACTTGATTTAGGCTGTGGAACAGGTGAACACCTGAATGAATTATCTAAATGTGGGTTTACCTGTACCGGTTTAGATAACAGCAAAAATATGCTAACTCATGCTAAACTTCGATTCCCTAATGCTGCTAATTTTATTTTTTCAGATATCACAAACTTTGACTTTTTTGAAGATTTTGATATAATCATTTCTTTATTTGGTTCATTTGATTATATGATACATGATGAAGACGTTGACAAGGTTTTATGGAATACATGGCGAGCTTTAAAAAATAATGGTTTTGGTCTTTTTGAAATATGGAATGCAATACCCGTCAGGGAAATTAAGGAAAAGCCATTAACAAAAGTATCAAGTGTTACTTATAAAAACCTGACAATTAAACGGGAACGTGGCTTTACTCTCATACCTGATAGTGATAAAACAATTGCTGAGGTAGACTATAGATATACAATTTCAGATGGTAATGCAACACGACATGTAAAAGATAAACATATCATGCGTGCCTTTTTTAAAGAAGAGATAGAAGAATTTTTACACAATAATGGGTTTAAAATTGTTGCTATATATGCCAATTCTAAAAAAGAACCATTTATAAAAACATCTAATAAGCTTTTAATTCATTTTGAAAAAAATTAAAAAAAATTATCCATGACCATTTAATAGCCATGGATAATAATTACTATGCACAAAATATTGATTTCATCATCTATGTATAATTGTGTTTGGTCAATAATCCATTGCTCATATCTGAAATTACAGATTCCCGTACAGTATCTTTCCATTGTTCATTAAGTTTTTCGGTCTTTTGCCTGTCCTTAAAGAATTTTTCAGGTTCTTCCAATGATAAAAACAGCACTTCTTCCATGCTGGTAACCGGATGGAATATAAGCTGTTTACGAACATATTCAGGTATCTTTTCCAGATCTTTTTCGTTATCCTTGGGTATTATAATATGAGTAATTTGTGCACGATGTGCAGCCAGTACCTTTTCTTTTAATCCACCTATTGGAAGAACTTTACCACGTAAAGTTATTTCACCGGTCATTGCAACATCACACCTAACCGGTATCTGACTCAATAGTGAAGCAATAACCACACCCATGGTAATACCTGCAGAAGGTCCATCTTTGGGGATTGCGCCTTCGGGAACGTGCAGATGTATATCATGCTTGCGTAATACATCTTCCGGTATATTAAAATACTGAGCATTTGCCCGTACATAGGTAAATGCTGCATGAGCAGATTCCTGCATCACCTCGCCTAACTGCCCGGTGAGTATAAGCTGGCCTTTCCCTTTTATCAGTGAAGCTTCAACCTGTAATACATCTCCGCCAACTTCAGTCCATGCAAGGCCATTGGCAAGGCCTATCTCACTCTTCTGTTCTTTTTCACCATATTTAAACTTAATTGGCCCTAAATACTCGTGCAGAATGTCAACAGTTATTTCACGAACATGTGACGAACCGTATTTTACCACTTCCCGTGCAACTTTGCGGCAAACTTTTGCTATCACTCGCTCTAAACTTCTCACCCCGGCTTCACGTGTATAATGACGTATGGTATACAGCATCATATCTTCGCTGTATTTGATATTTGATTCACTCAGGCCATTTTCTTTAATTTGTTTGGGTAGTAAGAACTGCAAACCAATATTTAATTTTTCCGGTTCGGTGTAGCTATTAATTTCAATTATTTCCATTCTGTCCTGTAATGGAGCAGGTATCCTGTGCTGTACATTGGCAGTTGTTATAAACAGCACATCTGAAAGGTCATATGGTACTTCAAGATAATGATCAACGAATGTATTATTCTGTTCAGGGTCTAACACTTCAAGCAGGGCAGATGAAGGGTCCCCCCTGAAATCCATTGACATCTTGTCAACTTCATCAAGCAGGAATACAGGATTAACAACGCCTGCTTTTTTCATCTGTTGAATAATTCTTCCCGGTAACGCACCTACATATGTCCTCCGGTGTCCACGGATTTCAGCTTCATCACGTACTCCACCCAGCGACATCCTTACAAATTTCCTGCCCAGTGCCCTTGCTACTGAACGCCCTAATGAAGTTTTTCCAACACCGGGAGGGCCAACAAAACATAATATTGGGCCTTTTAATTTATTTGAAAGGTGACGCACCGCTATATATTCAATAATTCTTTCTTTAACTTCTTCCAATCCATAATGATCTTCATTGAGAACCTGCATGGCATGATCAATATCACGATTATCACGGGTATGTTTATACCACGGCACATCGCGCAACCATTCAATGTAGGTACGCACAACAGCAGATTCAGCTGACAATGGAGGCATTTTTTCCAAACGTTTCAGTTCCTTTAATGCCTTATCTTTTGCTTCCTTGGACATTTTTGCTTCTTCAATTGATTTGCGTAATTCTTCAACTTCATCAGCTAAATCATCACCCTGCCCTAATTCTTTCTTTATTACTTTAATCTGTTCATTGAGATAGTATTCCTTTTGGGTTTTCTCCATCTGTTTTCTGACTTTGCCCTGTATCTTTTTTTCAATATACATTATCTCAATTTCACCATTAATCAGTTCAATGAGTTTTTCTATCCTTTCAACAGGGTTGCCCAATTCCAGTATTGCCTGTTTATATTCAACTCGCATTGTTATATATGAAGCTATAACATCAGCCAGATGAGAAATATCTTCAATCTGCATCACGGTAGTCAATGCTTCTTGAGGAACTTTTTTATTTAATTTGATATATTTTTCAAAGGTATCAATTAAATTGCGTTTTAAAGCTTCTACCTTTGAATCAGTTTCATAGGGGCGCTCAATATCTTTAATCCCTACTGTAATGCCATCATCAGTTGACTCAAAATGAGAAATATACACGCGTGAAATACCCTCAACCAGCACCTTAACAGTACCATCAGGTAATTTTAAAAGCTGAAGAATCTCTGAAAGTGTACCAACATCATGAAGATCTTCTTTTTTAGGATTTGCAATCTGTGAATCAACCTGAGCAGCAAGGACTAAAAGACGGTCACCCTTCATTGCCGAATCCAGAGCTTTAATTGATATATCCCGGCCAACAAATAGTGGTATTACCATATGTGGGAATATTACCATATCCCGCAATGGCAACAAGGGGTATCGTTTAAAATAATCTATATCTTTCTTCATAGGTTCTCCTGAATTGTGTGAGTAGTGTTCCAATACATAAAATACTGAAAATAGTGCAATCCGGACACATACTTATGCACTTTTTTCTGCTGATTTTTGAATAATTTCAGGGGATTTTCGGTGCAGTACAACATCCTCATTAATAATAACCTTAGCTATGGTTTTCTTGGAAGGAATCTCGTACATCAGATCAAGCATTATCTCTTCAAGAACTGAACGCAATCCACGTGCACCAGTTTCGCGTTCAATTGCAATCTGAGCTATTGCCTCAATGGCTGAATCAGTAAATTCAAGTTCAACATTTTCAAAGGCAAATATTTTTTGGTATTGCTTTGTTAACGCATTGCGCGGTTTTGTTAAAATTTCCCTTAATGCCTGTTTGTCAAGCTCATGTAATACTGCATGAACATGCAATCTTCCTACAAACTCCGGAATTAAACCATACCGTATGAGATCTTCAGGGATCATTTTCTCAAGTATATTAATTTTACCAATATCTTTCACCGATTTAACTTCAGCGCCAAATCCCATTGTTTTATTACCAATGCGCGCATGAACAATTTTATCCAGCCCAACAAATGCGCCACCACAAATAAACAAAATGTTCTTGGTGTCAATAGATATGAATTCCTGATGAGGATGTTTTCTACCACCCTGTGGTGGAACATTGGCTATAGTCCCTTCAACAATCTTTAAAAGGGCCTGTTGAACACCTTCGCCAGATACATCACGCGTAATTGATGGATTTTCAGATTTGCGTGAAATCTTATCTATTTCATCAATATAAATTATTCCTATCTCTGCCCTTTTAACATCACCATCTGCATTTTGAATGAGCCTCAGCAATATATTTTCTACATCCTCACCCACATAGCCTGCTTCGGTCAGCGATGTTGCATCTGCAATGGCAAATGGTACCTTTAAAATTTTTGCCAGTGTTTGGGCAAGCAACGTTTTACCGCTTCCCGTTGGGCCAATTAATAAAATATTGCTTTTATCTAATTCAACATCACCTTTTCTTAAGTTAAAGTTGCTAGTAATCCTTTTATAGTGGTTATATACTGCTACAGAAAGAACTTTCTTTGCATACTCCTGACCAATGACATATTCATCAAGAATAGCTTTAATCTCATGAGGTTTAGGTAAATTGCTTGTTAAAAGGTCGCCACCTTCTAATGCCCAGTCTTCTTCCAATATCTCATTACATAACTCAATACATTCATCGCATATATATACATTAGGACCTGCAACTAATTTTCGTACCAGGTCCTGGCTCTTTCCACAAAATGAACAATAATGGGTTATTTCAGGTTTGCCACTATCTTTTTTCTTGTTTGACATAAATCCTCTTAATAATAATTATCGCTTATACATTACTTATCTACTATCTTTTTGAATAACTTTATCAATTAATCCATACTCTACGGCTTC
The DNA here is from genome assembly GCA_040756435.1 of Spirochaetota bacterium. Lineage (NCBI taxonomy): Bacteria > Pseudomonadati > Spirochaetota > Spirochaetota bacterium. Next base: position 6,689 of record JBFLZD010000039.1, read on the forward strand.
CTGTGCATCCATAAAATAATCCCTATCCACATCTTTTTCAATTTTTTCTATAGGTTGTTTGGTATGGATAGCATATATTTCATTCAACTTTGACTTAATTTTCAGGATTTCCTTTGCATGTATAGCAATATCAGAAGCCTGCCCCTGAAAACCGCCCATAGGCTGATGAATCATAATACGCGAATTTGGCAGTGCAGAACGCTTTCCTGGTGCACCCGCAGCTAACAAAAGTGAAGCCATTGAAGCTGCTTGCCCCAGGCATATAGTTGCAACGTCAGGTTTAACATACTGCATGGTATCATAAATAGCAAGCCCCGAAGTTACAATGCCCCCCGGAGAGTTAATATATACATAAATATCCTTGTCAGGGTCTTCTGCTTCCAGAAACAATAACTGAGCTATTACTAAACTTGCTACATGGTCATCAATTGCATCTCCAATGAAAATGATGCGATCCTTTAATAAGCGGGAATATATATCATACGCCCGTTCGCCACGTGCTGTTTGTTCTACAACAATTGGTACAAGATAACTCATGAAATTACCTCAACAAATTTATAAATTTCTTAATAACCTTACATACAGTGTAGCATCTGTTCATGTAACTTCTATAATTTATCATGAATGCCTATTCACTTCTTCTGAGTAATATATTCCTGAAAAGTTACTGGCTTGAGCATCTTAATATCTGCATTTTGATAAATAAAATCGTATGCTGTATCCAGTATTAAATCACCTTCAATTTCATCCCTGTTCCCTTTTTCTTCAATCACCTTTACCACTTCTTCTTCTGTGACGCCATTTTGTTCTGCTATAGATTTGATGAATTTCTGAAACTGTTCTTCAGAAACTTTGAGCTGCTCAAGTTCTGCAATCTTTGTTAATACCAGTGCATTTTTGATATTACGTTGTGCTTCATCCATTATAGATTTTGACAATTCTTCAGGATTAATCCCAAATATTGATGCAAACTCATTGATATCCTTTCCAACATTGCCAAATCGTGACTGCAATCTTCTGAAAATAGCATACATCTCTTTTTGTATCAAAGATTGGGGTATGTCAAATTTACTGTTTTCAACAATCTTTGTTAGTATATCATTCTTTGCCTGATTCAGAGTCTGCTCTTTTGCATAAGTTTCCAGATTTTCTCTGATTCTGGTTTTCAATTCTTCAAGGGAATTGTATTCTCCAACACTTTTAGCAAATTCATCATTGAGTTCAGGTAACTTTCGCTCAAAAATTTCTTCAACCTTTACCAAGTACGTTACCTTTTGCCCCTTGAGGTCTTCTACCTCATAATCTTTGGGATATTTAACTTTAATTTCTTTTTCTTCACCTTTTTTCATTCCTATTATATCTTCATCAATAGCCCATGATTCTTTGCTCTTACCAACTACAAGGCTGTGTGAAGTAAATGCAGTTGCATCTATCTCCTCAGGCGATTTGTCATCAATGCGTTTCATCTTAATGGTTACCTGATCACCTTTAGCTACCTTTGCATCTTCACCTTCTTTTTTAGTTACTGTTGCCATCCGTTCTCGCATCGATTCTATTTCAGCATCAACATCCTCATCGGTAACTTTTACTGATTTCTGCTCAACATGAATGCCTTTATAATTGCCAAGCTCAATGGTTGGGGGGACATCAAATTCAACTATAAACGAAAAAGGCTTCCCTTTTTCCAGGTCTTTAAAATCAAATATAGGCTGGCTTACTGGTGTATAGCCCTTCTGTTCAATGGCTTCAATATAAGCAGACCGCACAATATTTTCTGCAGCCTCACCGGTAACAAACTCAGCATATTTTTTTTCAACTAAATCAAGCGGCGCTTTCCCAACCCTGAAGCCTTTAATTTCAGCCTTTTTCTGAACATTTTTTAAAACCTTTTCATATTCAGCATCAACACGATCATTAGGTATTTCAATATCAAGCCGTATCCGTGCATTTTCAAGTTTTGACTCTTTAATTTCCAAGGTTGTCTCTCCTATATATCATAAAATATTATGTAAATCCATTACCAAATATAATGAAAATGGAAAATTTTTAAGCTATTCATACCGGGATAAATCAATTTTCATGGGAAAGACCATGAAAGATAGTATCATTGTACTATTATAGCACAATTTTGAGTTAACTATGGAATAAACGATTGATTTTTTGTATATTTAATTTTACCTTACATACCGTCAAATACTTTTTTTAAGCGATAGTTATTAATATATACCCTTTTAAATAGATTGAAGGAATAAAACATTTATGGACAGAACCTATTATGCAAAAAAATACCTGATTCCAATTAACGATAACGATATAGATTGGGATAATGAATTTAACCAGGATGAAAAGAATATTTTACGTGGTATTAATCAGAGAGTTGTAAAAGGCATGCATCTTAATGAAATTCTTGATTTTGTGTTTGATGAAGCATCTAAAATATTACCGCTAGACAGGCTGGATGTTGCTTTTCTTGATGATGATAACACTCGACTGGTACTGTACTATATAAAAACTTCTTACACTGACATACATCTTCTTAAGGGATATTCTTCTGATATTCAGGGGGGATCTATACAGGTAGTATTAAATACAGGTTACCCAAGTATTATCAATGACCTTACATCACATCTAGCAAGTTATCCAAAAAGTGAATCGGCTCAACTTCTTCTAAAGGAAGGGATTCATTCATCAATTGCTTCACCTCTTAAAGTTGATAATCGAGATGTAGGTATTATTATGTTCAGAAGCAAAAAAATTAATGCCTACACTATGCATCACCTCAAATTGCTATTGGCCTTCAGAGATCGCTTAGCTCAGGCAGTTGAAAAAACATTCCATATAGAAAAATTAACTGCTACGATCAATGCATATATGGAAATGTTGGGATTTATTACTCATGAGTTAAAAAATCCATTAGCTTCAATTATAACTTTGGGAAGAACAATAGCCTCAGGGTACTTTGGTGAAATAAGTGATAAAAATAAAGAAATGGTAAACAGGATTGTAAAGAAAACTGAATATTTACACAATATTGCACTTGAATACCTTAATTTAGCACGTTTTGAATCAGGTGTTTTTAATACCAAATTTTCTGAAGTCAATTTTTTTGAAGAGATAGTTGTAACATCAATAGATTTTGTAGAAACCAATCTGAATGAAAAAAAGATGAAAATAATAATACAAAATAATGCTGGTAACATAAAGGTGTTATGTGACCCAGAACTTATGAAAATTGTCATGAATAATTTATTAAGTAATGCCATCAAGTATGGATACCACAATGGACAGATTATATTACTTATAAATGCTGATGAAAATATTATTCATGTAAGTGTAAAGAATGACGGACCTGGATTCCCGGAAAGTGAAAAAGTTAAACTGTTTAAAAAGTTTTCAAGATTAAATACGCCTGAATTAATGGATCAGAGTGGTCATGGGGTTGGGTTATATGTAACATGGAAAATCATTCAATTACATTCAGGACATATATGGGCAAATTCTGAAGAAGGGAAATGGGCTGAATTCACCTTCGAAATACCATTGCGTATGGATCAATGCCTCATACAACCTTCACGCTCTTTTAATATTGATGTTGTTAGATAGTATGAATTTATTAAACAAAACCCTGAACCTTATTCAGGATTGAATCTTTAAGATTTCTCCTCACCTGGATAACTTTGGCAACTTCATTTCATCAAACTCAGTAACCACAATGTGGCAAAAGATTTTCTTGATTAAAAATTAAGATTTATCATTATGCTAATAACAACGGTTATTACTTCATTAAGTATCAATCTGGATAATTTCAATCAATGTCTGGGATATGTTTATATAATATTGTTATAAAATAAAAAAAGCTGCTTTTAATTAAGCAGCTTTTTAACAATGAGCGGGAAACGGGATTTGAACCCGCGACCTCAACCTTGGCAAGGTTGCACTCTACCGCTGAGTTATTCCCGCTTATTGCGAGCGAAGGGACTTGAACCCCCACACCCTAAGGTACTAGATCCTAAGTCTAGCGCGTCTACCAGTTCCGCCACGCTCGCATACTAAAATACAATATCAAAAAATCAAGCAATTTTTTCAAGCTAAATTTAAACTGCGCAGCGGAATTTGGGTTGCCCGAGACTCGAACTCGGAACCATCTGATTAAGAGTCAGGTGCTCTACCAGTTGAGCTAGCAACCCCACTTTTAAATGCTTAAACCTGACTTTAGTTAATCAAAAAATAATTTAAAATAAAGATTTTTTCAATATTAAATTATGTTATTATGTGTCAAGTTTTTTTTAAAAGCACTTATAAAAATAATATAGTAAAACAGTAATTACTATAATAAATAGCTCTTTAGCTATAATTTCTAAAAAAATCAGCAATAATTCCTTAAAAATTTCATAATGAATATAATGTACACCGGGGGTGTCCCAAAAGACATCTTCTGCAATGACTTTTGCCATACTGTCATTGCGAGGAACGAAGTGACGAAGCAATCTTGTCTTCTGTGGTATTTAGATTGCTTCGCTTCGACAGGCTCAGCACAGGCGCTACGCTCGCAATGACTTTGCACCCGCGTCATTGAGAACTCCACGGATTGTTTTGGGACACCCCCTATTTTATATTTTATTCAAAATTCCATATTTAGGAATAATTAGTGAAAAAAAATTCATTTTAGTGACGTATTGCAGCGATAATTTGTTTTAATTCTTCAAAACGATACGGTTTGGGTAATATCCCGTCAAATCCATAATCTTTATAATTAGACATAACCGGATCATTTGAATACCCGCTGGAAACTATTACTTTAAATTCGTTATCTAATTTACGAATCTGAGATATGGTATCTTTGCCACCTTTTTTACCTGGTATAGTTAAATCCATAATGGCAAATGAATACTTTTGTTGCAATTCTTTTGCCATTAAATATTTTTGATAGGCTTCATCGCCATCACAGGCTATATCCACTTCGTAACCCAATTCCTCTAACATAGTTCGTAATATAAACTGAATATTTTCATCATCCTCAAGAACCAGCACTTTCCCTTTCCCAATAACAGAGATTTCATTGCTTTTATCATCTATCACTGCAACATTCTTTTCTGTTGCTCTAAGATATATATCAAATCGCGTCCCTTTACCTGGTTGTGAATCCACAAAGATGTAGCCACCGTGTTGTTTAATTATTGAATAAACCACTGTTAATCCTAATCCTGTACCATGTGGTTTAGTAGTATAATATGGGTCAAAAATCTTTTCAATATTTTCATTTGGAATTCCCGGGCCATTATCCTCAATTGAAATTCTTATATAATTATCCTTACCAATAATAGCTTTAATGGGATCTTCATCGGTTACATTACGGGCATAAATTTTTAACAGACCATGATCATTCATAGCTTCCCGAGCATTAATTACTATATTCTGAATAACCTGGCTGATTTGCCCTTCGTCTACTTCAACATTATAAAGATTATCATCTATAATAAACTGAAATTCAACTCCGGAACCACGCAAGACAAAAGTGACTATGTCTTTAAACATAGCACTTAAAGAAGTAACTTTCTTTACAGGCGCTCCTCCTTTTGCAAACGTTAACAATTGCTGTGTAAGCTCTTTTGCCTTAAATGATGCTTTTTCAGCATCGTTAATATGCTGATACAATTCTGATGACTCATGTATTTTATTTTTTATTATAGAAAGATTTCCTACAACTGACGTAAGTATATTATTAAAATCATGTGCAATCCCTGCTGCCAGAAGTCCAACTGATTCTAATTTTGAAGTCCGTGCAATATGATCCTCTATTATTTTCTTTTGTGTTATATCGCGTAAAACAACGATTGTTCCTGTAATACTATTCATCTGGTCTTTTAAAGGCAGGATATATAATTCAATGTTATATAAAACGTTTCCAACATGCAAAATACATTCATTTGCAATTGATTTTTGCTGTAATATTTCAATTATCGTATTAAATGTAAAATCAACTCGTTTTTTACAATCCAGATCAAGAATAGTTGTCACATCTTTCCCTATTATTTCATTATATTCTCTATTCAAAAGATGACATGTTGCATTATTTACCAGAAGTATTACCGCTCTTTTATCAGTTACTATCACCGCATCATTAATTGATTCAAGTACCCTGTTAAAGCGCTCTTTTTCTTCAAAGAGTTGGATATTCCGTAGTGTTAGTTCTTCTTTCGTTTTTATTAAATCATTATTGATTTTCTGTAATTCCTTATATTGTTCATATATAATCTGTGCACTTCGTTTCATCTGAGTAATATCAATGATTGAGCTTATAACTAGCTTTTCACCTGAAGAAACAAAAATATCAGAGTTTATTATACAATCCTTTAATAACCCATTCTTAGTTTTAAATGTTACATGGAAATCTTTAACCTTTTCATTTGTTCGTAGAGTATGGATATAGTCCTCCAACTCTTGCTTATCAGCAAATACATTTAACTCAATTATTGACCTGCCAATAGAATCCTGAAGCATATAACCAAATGTTTGGCATGCTGCTTCGTTCACCTCTCTATAAACTCCATCTTTAAATGTATTTATAGTCATTGGAATGGGGCTTGAATAAAATGCTTTATAAAATTTTTCTTCAGAGCTTTTCAAATCCAGTTCAATTTTTTTTCGTTCTGTTACATCCGTTGCAGAACCCAATATAGCAAATCTTCCGTTATACTGGATAGTTGAAACATGAAAATCAATCCATTTCACAATATTATCTTTTGTAATTATCCTTGCTTCATATCTATTAATAACATTTTCACCACGCTGGCGGGCTGCAGCTCGTGATTTAGCTACTTCTACATCATCCGGATGAACAAAGGAGTAGAAAGGCTTACCAATAATTTCATTTTCAGAATACCCTAAAATGTCAACGGTTGCCGGATTTACCCATTGCATTATATTATCTTGAATAATGAAAATTGGATTTAAAACAGAATTAGCCAGTGTTTTAAATTTTTCTTCACTTTCCCTTAATTTTATTTCTGCTACCTTTTTTTCATGAATATCAGTGCCAATACCTGTGATGCCAATAAAATTACCCTGCTCATCATAATGGGCTTCTGATATAGTGAGAATATAGTGGGAAGAACCATCTTTGGTCATTAAGCGATATTCCAAAGGTTCAATAATTCTTTTTTTTACTCTTTCATAACTTTCTAAAACCATAGGCAAGTCATCGGGATAAATCAAATCAATAAACGATTTACCAATAATTTCATCTGGAGTAAATCCAATGATGTTTTTAATATTTGCACTTACATATTTAATTATTGTATTACTGTCAACCTGATATACCACATCATGTAACGCAGTTATGCCCAGTGTGTCAAATTTTGACTGTGCCAATAAACTTTTCATCATGAACTTATCAATAATAACGCCCAGTTGCTGGCTTATCACTTCCAGTAAAGGTTTAATATAATCAGAAATTATATTTGTTGTATGAGATCCAATATTGATAACACCAATTACGTTATTCCTGAATAGTATAGGTATTGCCGCTATTGCTTTAAGCCCCTCATGTTTTCTAAAATCATCATCAGAAAGATCCATTGAGGTATAATCAATATATTGGGGTTTTCCTTTCATAATTATTTGATAATTCCAACTATCAGGGGTATAGGAGGTTGTTTTTTCTATAAATGCTTCGCTAATACCTTTTGCATATGTTAATTTAAGATTTTGTGTTAGCGGATCAATTATATATATTCCACCACAATCCATTCCAGTAACTTTAATTATAGTATCTAGAATGTAGGCAAAAACATCTATAAAATGTTCAGAATCTCTATCTGATAGTTGAACATCATACAGTTCTTCATAAATTTTCTGTAGTGTATCTGCTAAATTATTTTCAAATTTGGATATAACCAACAATGCTGGCTGTGAGTTATATGTTATTGTTTGTAATGAAAATGTATATGGGAAATTTTGATCATTAGATTTAACGATTTCCTGTTTTTCATCAGGCAATATATTGTTGTAAAATTTTTTACAATAATCATCAATTATTGAATATGGAAAAACATGAGGTAAAGGTTTATTTATAAAAGATGGATTATTAGAATGGATTATGTGTAAGGAACTATCGACAATAACAAAATCACAATTAGCAAATTGCAAAATATCAAAAACAAACGAGGTGTCCATAGGCTATTTTACAATTTCTTCCGTTTCAAAGTTTCGGCTGGCAAATTCCTTTTCAAAAAGAGTTATCCACAACTCAACTCGTTTTTTACCATAACACTCCTTCCATGCTTTCAGTATTGTTTCAACAGGTATGTCTATAAAACTGCCATGATACTCAATATATTCCATATATTGCTTTTTCTCAGTGTTATACTCAGGGAAAATTGCATCATCGATACCATTAAAATCAATAGGTGATATTTTATGAAGCAGGCATAATTCCTTATTGAAAGCTGGTGTTGCTTTTACCCATTTCCCATTTAAGTAAAACTCAGTAAAACCATGATAAACAAATATATTACTTCCTAATGTTTCTAAAAGCTGCTTTGTTGCTATGTGATTTTTAACCGTTGCAAAGCCCACTCTGCTTGGGATATTGCAAGCACGGCCCAAAGCACATAATAAAGAAGCTTTTGAAACGCAGTATCCACGCTTGCGGTTCAATACATAACTGCCTCTATAATGTTCAGGCTTATAAAAAGGAGAATACGGATCATATTTAATATCATCACGGACAGCATAAAAGAGCTTTACTGCCTTTTTAATAGAATCGGTTTCATTCCCAATAATATGGCGAGCGTAGTTAAGGACTTCAGAGCTATCACTATCAATACATCGTGTTGGCGTAAGGTAGTCTTGCAATTGCTTTTCAATCATATCAGTAGTATGTGATTACAAATATCGATAACACTAAACAGTATACTTCAAATCATGTTTCCTTCAACAATTATTTACCATTCTAAATAGTATCATTATTGATGTCAAAGAATTAATGATTTGGATTATAGATAATACACTGCAATAAATTCATTAAAATACTTATATCCCCAAACCTGTTTTTTCAACTTTAACGTACACCCCACAAGCATATCATAAAACCTGTTTTCAGCACAGGCTATCATATCTCCAATAAATACTACTGTATGCCCCCCTGCCTGTTTATACGCCAGCAATGCTTCTAAAGCCATAGCACTTTGGGGCTGTGGCCAGCATAAAAAGAGTGTTCGCTCTGGATAATGTCCCGCTTCCAGTGCATCACCTTTCTGAACATCGTACCATTGTTCATCAAACCACATATTATCTGAGTGGTCAGCAAACGGATAAAGAGGATCATCCGGTGGATATTTATCAAATGCAAGCACATCAGCACTCAATTGCTTCAACATAAATGCCCAGTACCCATTACCTGCACCTATTTCAATTATGGGCGATAGTTCCTGAATAATAGATAGCACCGGAAAGGTTGGTACAGCAAAAGCATACTTTTTTATCAGTTCATAACGCAAGTTCCAGTACTGGTATTCATCTAAGTGCTTATCTTTATACTGTAATATTTCTTGTAAATAAGGATTGTGAATACTGAAGTCTAATTCATGTGGGGAGTAGCGAAATATATCATATTCACTGTAAGTATTGTGCATGGTTAGAATACTGTATGATGCGCGCCCGGCAGGAGTCGAACCTGCGGCCTGCGGATTCGAAGTCCGACGCTCTATCCAGCTGAGCTACGGGCGCGAGTTGATTTTTAAAAATTTAAGAAATTTTTTAAAATGTTTTTTCAAACATTTTATTCTACCACTGAGCTACGGGCGCGTTTACTGTCATGCTAAACTTGATTCAGCATCTATTTGCTAATTTTTTTCCCCATTTGGCTATTTTCAAACATTCTATTCTACCACTGAACTACGGGCGCGTTTACTGTCATGCTGAACTTGATTCAGCATCTATTTGCTAATTTTTTTACCCCATTTGGCTTTTTTCAAACATTCTATTCTACCACTGAGCTACGGGCGCGTTTACTGTCATGCTAAACTTGATTCAGCATCTATTTGCTAATTTTTTTCCCCATTTGGCTATTTTCAAACATTCTATTCTACCACTGAACTACGGGCGCGCGTGTAATAAAAATGGGTGGATGACGGGGATCGAACCCGCAACAACTGGATCCACAGTCCAGGGCTCTACCATTGAGCTACATCCACCGTAACTATCTGACAAATAAACTATAATAATTGGAATGACAATACTTAAAATGTAATTATAGTGTCAATTATATTTCAACTCAAATTTTTTTCAATTTTGCGAAATAAAAACCATTATTTCCGCTGCCATCTGAAAAGAAGCGACCCCGATAATAAAAATATACCAGATACTACAATCAAATACAATAATTGATAGCGGATATCAAATAGTGTGGCACCCTCATTCATCACCATACGTGCGCTTTCTACAATAGGTGTAAGCGGTAAAAGTTGTGATACCTTCTGTACCCAGGGGCGCGCACCCTCCAGTGAAAACCACACCTCTGAAAGAAACATCATTGGCCAGGTAATGATATTAATTAATCCATCAGCAAACTCCTGACTGTCACTGCGGCAAGCAATCAGTAAACCTAACGAAATCATACAAAAGCCACCTAATGCAAAAACAACAAATAACGTAAATAACGAACCCTTACACTGAAATCCATACAATAAAACAGTCCCAATATACACAACAATTGTTGTAGCAAGCATCACAAACATTCGCGATAATATCTGCGCTGTTAAAAATTCAAACGGCCTGACAGGCGCAACACTGAATCGTTTCAATATACCGTTTTTCCTGTACATTACCAGGACATAACCTACACCATACAATGAGTTAAACATTGCATTCATCCCTAAAATACCAGGGAAAAGCCATTCTACATAGCGAATACCCCTACCCTTAAACGAATGTTTGGAGAAGAATGTGTTCGTTGTACCTGCGCCTTTCAGTAGCTGTTCTGCAATATACCCGTTGGGAGATGAATCATTGATAAAATATGTATTATGCTGAGGATCCAGCAGCATGTCTATTTTAAATTTTTGTAAACTATCAATAGCTTTTTCCCTGGATGCAAACTCAATAAAATCTATATACTTGTATTTTAAAAACTCATCAAATTGGGTGTTACCTGCAATCCTGGTTTCACTATCTAATGGTTTAAGCACACCAACTTTGAGTACTGGCGATGATTCGCTTCTGAATACAACACTGAAACCAATAATAATTAAAAGCGGGAAGATAATATTCCATCCCAGAGCCGATCTGTCACGATAAAATTCTTTTGTACGTGCAATAAATATTGTCCATATCCTGTATAGCATTGTTAAGCCCTCAATTGTGTTCCTGTTAACTGTAAAAATAAATCCTCTAAATTTTGTGAACGTACTACCATGCCTGTAATATCAACATTGTTGTCTATAAGCAGCCTCAGGCAATCATGCGGTTGTTGGGTGTGTATTTCAATGGTATGATTTACCGTATACCACTCACAATTCATCTGGCGTAAAATGTTTTCATCAACTACCGAAGGTAAAGTAATAGTAACCCCACGGCAATACTGGTTCAGTAAATTAATAGGCGAATCCATGGCAATGATTTTTCCACGATCCATAATGGCCACAATATCACATAATGTTTGGGCTTCTTCCATATAATGTGTTGTGAGTACGATGGTTTTGCCTTTCTTTTTTATAGATTGTACAATATCCCACACATGACGCCGGGCCTGAGGATCAAGGCCTGTGGTTGGTTCATCCAGAAATAATAATTCAGGATCATTTGCCAGAGCTATGGCCAATAGTAAACGCTGCTTTTGACCGCCCGATATTTTCCTGTTGTCCCTGTCCAGTATTTCTTCCAAATAACACAGCGAAACAAGTTCATCCATCTCTGCCCTGCGAGCATACAAATTTCTGAAAGTCAAAAGTATTTCTTTAACGGTCAGGTACTGCTGCAGTTCAGTATGCTGAAGCTGAATGCCAACCTCCTGCTTAAAGTGCTGATCACGAGGCTTCCCCTTATACAGTATTGTTCCATGATCGGGCTTTTGAATTCCCTCAATAACTTCAATGGTAGTTGTCTTGCCTGCACCATTTGGTCCAAGCAATCCAAAACATATACCTCGAGGAATGTCAAAACTGACATCGTCAACAGCTTTTACACCAGGGTAATATTTATAAAGATTTTTAACTTGCAATATATAGTCCATTACTCATCCATACGTGGAATATAATTATAACACAAATCAGTTATTTTACTGTTTGTCGTTTAGATGTACACATTATAAATATGCTTCACATTCTTCAATGAATTGGGGTTTTGTGTTACTATAGGCAGGATGGTATAGTATATGCAAGCAGTTTTTTGCACGGGTAAGAGCTACATACATCAGCCGCCGTTCTTCTTCAATATCCGTATAAGGGTCCGGCAACAATCTATCCTTTACACCACATAGTATTACCACATCAAACTCCAAACCTTTTGCCCCATGTATAGTCAAAAATTTCACATTATCATCTGCATTCATTCTTGATTGCAAAAACGTGCCCTGCCAATTATTTCTATACAGCACACCAATAGAAAATTTTTTATCATATTGCTGTGCGATAGTTCCTGCAACCAGTGCCTCATTTTGGAACGAGTCAACTTTGACAAAATAAATTTTGCCACCACTACCACGAACTGATCTAACCCAGCGTCGTGAGCGAAATCTGTTTTTAGCTATAAGTCTGTTGGAAAGCTTCACTATCTCCTTTTTTGAGCGATAATTACTGTTAAGCGAATGCACTGTTAATGTATCAAAATATTTTCTTGCATTGACAATATAGTCTATGTTGGCATCTCTGAATTTATAAATTGATTGCCAGTCATCACCAACCATAAAAACGTTGGGGCTTTCTTCAGGTAAAAGCAATTTTAAAAGTTTAAAATTATTATCTGATGTATCCTGAAATTCATCAACCATCACATATTTAAAAGTTTTATGGATTCTATTTCGTAACAATATATCCTGGGATAAACAATCTATGGACTTATTTATCATATCCTCAAAATCAATAACGTTATGCAACTGCTTATACTGTGCATATTCATCTTTGATAGTTTTGATTGCAGTATACAAATCATGTGGCAGGTTTTTTGTTTGTATATTTTTTAACGCTAATTTGTAAATTACTGTTGAAGGAATACCATTAAATTTTTCAACATGCTTATCAACTATCTCTTTAATAATTTTCTCTGACGATTCTTCATCAAGAACAGTTACCTGTTTCATATTGTGTTTAATAATATACTGAAGACAAAAAGCATGGAATGTGGAAGCAACAATATCGTTTCCGCAATTTCCTAATCCTGCAATTATCCTTTTTTTAAGTTCATCTGCTGCTTTTCTGCTGAAAGTCAGTAAAAGCAGTTCACCAGGTTTACACAATCCATTATTGATCAACGCAATGCTTCGTTGTATGATAGTATATGTCTTCCCACTTCCTGCAGATGCAATCACAAGATGTGCACCATTTTCGGCATTTATTGCCTTTATTTGATTTTTGTTAGCTTTTATGGACATTGTATTTATAATTCTTTCAATAAGATAAATATATGCATCCCCGTCTACAAAAGTGGCGGAATGTATAGATCATTTCTTGCATAAAAATAAATTAAGGAATAAATACTACCTATTTGTATAATTAATACGCTTGAATACAAAAAATTGTAAAAAAAATTTTCAACAATTATCTCTTTTTAATAATTTTGTAGTAAATTTAATATATAACTTCCACAGGCGGTGGCGATATATAGTACTCATTTCTTATTCAATAACGTATATAACGAACGAACTCGTTCATCATATTTATTTAATTCCATTGCTTTACTAATTGCTGCACGTGCATTATCTTTTATCCCTAACGCAACACTTGCCTGTGCATATTTCAGCCAGCCACCATAGTAGTTAGGTACAATTTTCGTGGCTTCAAAAAAGCTTTCCATTGCGGTTTCAAAGTCGCCTATGGCAAAATGTAGTTTTCCATAACGCATGTACCCCCAGGGATTATCAGGCATTGTGTTCATTACCTTTGCATATACATGTGATGCTTCAGGATATATCTCATTATCCAGATAATAATCACCTTCAAGAATATCGGTTACCCAGCAATCACCGGTAACCTTTCTATGCAGGGCAAAATCTTTGGCTGTATACCATGCCGTATTACGTAACTTGTATGTATGCAATAATAATTCATTCATCCACTCCTGTATAATTGGTTCATTGCGAAGGTAAATCCCAGCATCCCTTTTCTTAAACCAGATATTATCGTCCAGAACGCCACATTGTTTTTCTTCTTCATATAGTTTTGTACCAGGATACAATGCAACAGGCGACACCACACAATCACCCGGCAACATGGCAGCAATCAGTTTTTTTGTTTTTTTTATGTCAGTGTATGTTTCCCCTTTCATCCCAACCATTAAATACACTGAAAGATATACTCCAACCTTCCGTGTCATTGCAGTAGTATTCATAATTTTTTCTATGGTTATTTTTTTATCATATAAAGAAAGAATCTTTTCTGAACCCGATTCAACCCCATACTGTATATGTTCAAGTCCAGCTTTTTTCATGGCAATAAGCATTGCTTCATCAACAGAATCAACACGCCCCTGACAATTCCACATCATATACAGCTTTTTTTTAATTATTTTGTGCGATAGTTCCTGGACACGGTCTTTTTTGATTGTAAAATTGTCATCCCGTATTGAAAAATAAATTATTCCATATTTTTTATATAATACATCTAGTTCGTTGATAACATCATCAACATCTCTAAATCTTATCTTCCTTCCCCAGAATGAAGGTGAATCACAGAACGTGCACTTGAAGCTGCAACCACGTGAGGTTATTATATACTTAAATTGTTCATTGATATTTACACCGGACAGTTTACCTGCAAACTTTGCAGGATATGGCAATGTATCAATATTTACATTATTTTGCTTTACTATCTTTTCTTTTATGGGTTTGCCTTTTTTTATTGCCTCTACAATTGAAAGCATTGCTTCTTCGCCTTCACCTTCCACAACATAATCAATATATGGATAGCGCTTAATAATCTCATGTGAAAGGAATGTGGCATGTGGCCCGCCAAGTACAACAATACTATGTGGAAACATCATTTTGATTTTTTGCATTACTGAAAATGTTGAAAAGCGATTATGTGTATATAAAGAAAATCCAATAATGTGTGGTTTTATAGTTTTTATCTCATTTACTATTTGTTCATGGCTTTTTTTAGAAAAATTAGCTAACGTTACATCATACCCTTTCTGTGACAGATACGCACCAATAGAAACAAGACCAACAGGAAGTAACGTAATATAATAATCATGACTGTGTTCTTTTTCAACACAATAGCCAAGTACAATCTTCATAGTGCCCCTTTATTATTTTATCGCAGTGGATACTTATTTTCTTATCTTTATTTATTAGATTTCTGGTTTATTATAGTTTCAATTTTTTTTGTTAGCTTCTGGTAATGGCTTCCTTCCCAGTATATTCTGCCACATTGTGTACATTTATAATATGTATTGCACCAACTCAGTACGCCAGGTGGAATTCGTGGTTTTTCTTTTTCAAACTCTTCAGTGTTGTCAGATAACTTAGTAACTTTACCATTACACATTATGCATCGGCTGAATGGATTTACCGTATCCCATAAATCCAGCCTGTCTAATATTTCTACTATTTGCTTTTGTGGACTGGTATTGCGGACAATTAATCCTCTATCAACAATCTTTCTCATCAGTAACTGTCGGTCACGGGTAAGTAAAATACGCTTTTGCTGTGCTGCTATTTGTGCTAAATCCTTATCATCCCAGGTTTCATCATATAAAACATCAAAGCCAAACAAACGCAGATACTTCACAAGCTTGCGTAAATGGACATCACAAATAAATGCAGGTGTACGCAGACTTTGAGGCCTCAAACGTGTAGTATTACTGATTTCAAATCGTTCAAAAACAGGGTATACACTGATATAATCATCATTTTGAACAATATAATCAAATCCAACCGAAATCCCATTTACCAGTATAAGATCAACTTCAACGTGGGGAATACCTAATGATTCTATTAAATCTTTTACACTGCGTTTGCCCTTCCAGCTAACGGTGAAGGCAACCTTTTTTTTATCTTTTGGCAAAAAGTCATTGAGTTCTTCGTAAAAGCGAATTGTTACAGTATATTCTTTCAACTGTTATTCTTTTTTGAAGAAGTTTGATACGGCTCTAAGTGAACAATAACATCCAGAACTTTAGGACCTTTATCTAAAAGCTCGTGCTTTACACTGCGCGCAATATCATGTCCATCCCGTACCGACATATTGCCATCAACCAGCACGTGCAGGTCAACAAAATAACCACTCCCAACTCTCCGTGAACGAATGCTATGCACCTCTTTGACTCCATCAACCTTCATCGCAATTAAATCTATGGCATCTACCTGTGATTTAGAAGCACCTCTATCTGATAGTTCCATAACAACAGGTTTTAAAATGTCAAATGCAACCTTAACAATAAATATTGCAACCACAACAGCACCAATATGGTCAAAGAAAGCTAATGAAGGATGTGCAATGGCAAGTGCAACCGCAACAAGCGCAGGTATAGAGCTCAATGCATCAGAACGATGATGCCATGCATTGGCAATTACTGAAGAAGAATCAATTTCTTTTCCTTTTTTTACTGTCCAGCGATACAACCATTCTTTGGTTATGATAGAAATAAATGCAGCAATAAGTGCAATTGCTTCAGGGCTTTTAATATCAGGCTCAAATGCCGTTACTATGCCATTGTATGCTATCCCAATACCAACGGCAAAAAGGGCTAATGCAATAAACGCTGTAACAATACTTTCTATGCGTTCATGACCATAGGGGTGATCATCATCAGCAGGGCTTGCCCAGTATTTAATGCCAACAAGTACAGCAATATCTGTCGTTAAATCAGAAAAACTGTGTACAGCATCAGCAACCATTGCCTGGCTGTGCCCCAGTATCCCTGCAACAAACTTCAATCCTGACAGCATTATATTGACTATCATCCCAATCCAGGTAACTTTTTTAGCTACAATAGCTTCATAGTGTTTTCCATTATCCATAACGTTCCTCAAGCTTAAGCTTTGGTTTACGAACCACAATGGCTGCCTGCCCACTCACGGGGCATCTGTTTTCGCATATACCACACCCTATGCATCTATCTTCATGAACAACTGGCAATAAAACTTCAACCTGTATTCCTTTCGTATTTTTGACAATCTTTTTTTCTAAGGTTATAGCCTTGTTGGCAACCGGGCATACTTCTTCACATACAATGCAATTTATTTGTTCTGACCATGGTAAGCATATATCATGCAGTATATATGCAGTACCAATAACAAATTTTTGTTTAGTGCTCAGCGATAGTTCCTGTATTGCCCCCGTTGGGCAAACCTGCCCGCAGCGTGTACAGGTAAAATCACAGTACCCAATACGAGGAATTAAGCGTGGGGTAAACATCCCATAAAAACCAGCTTCAACAAAACAAGGATGAAGTGCATTGGTGGGACAAACATTCATGCACTGCCCACACCGAATACATGCATCTAAAAATTGTGATTCGCGTAATGCACCGGGTGGGCGAATTATGGAACTATCGTGTGATGCTGCAAAAAGCGATACTTTACTGGCAGCAACCATTGCCGATGATCCTGCCACTATGAGTAAATCTCTTCGAGTGATTCCTTTTCCAGGATGCTCAATACTTTTGACTTTCGATGGTCGTTTAAATGTAAAGGAAACAGCATCATAATTGCAGTTTTTCAGGCAATCAAAACATTTAATACATTCATGCTCTATTGTGCCAACCCCATCAGGAGCTATCGCCCCCATACGACAGCCTTTAACACAAGCCCCACAATGAATACATTTATCTGTATCAACAACCCTCCGGAATAATGAAGCATGTGAAGCTACAGCATACATGGCACCTAATGGGCATAACACCCTGCACCAGAATCGCCTGAAAAATGAAGATAACCCTAAAACAACTAAGAATACTACTGCAACCCAGGCCCAGTTGTAGTAATAGAATGGATAATCCCGAGCCTCATATCCCGGTAAAATCCAGGATAAAGGCTTTGACCCTATGAACGACACAAACGGATATAAGAACAGTTCATAAGCACGGTAGGCAATGGTAATTGGATCAATATATCCTGACACAGTAAAACCAAAGAAAGCTATGAGCACCGAACTGAGCAGTACTAAAAATTTGATTCTGGTAATATTTGTTTTTGCTTTTATTTTTTCTTTTGGCTGTATCAAAGCATCTGAAGCATCAAACGTTGCACCTAACGGACACACCCATCCACAAAAAAACCTCCCAAGCAAAAAAGTCAAAGAAAATAACCCCAGCCCTAACACTGCATACTTGACTGTATGAGTTGTAATGTATCCAATTGTTATACTGTGTATAGAAAGTGAAGGATAAAATCCAATCCCTGCATCAGAAACTGGATCATGTAAATAAATGATACTGGCAACAAAAACAAACCATAACAAAAGCTGACCAATTGACCTATATATGGACCAGTGTTTTGATTTCATACTGTTCTTATTATGGTGGAATATGCCCCAACATTAATAGTACCCATACCTGATTGTGCCGCCAGGTTAAGATAGCCAATGGAAGATGGTTCAATGCCAAATAGATGTTTTGCTGCATAGGCATCTACCGCAACAGGATTTGTACCAAAAATTACTGTTTTCGTTTCTTTTATATCTGCGGGGCTACCTGATGATGGACCATGTTTTGTTAAAATTCGCAAGCCATCCAGTATTATTAGATGTACCTTTACTGCTTTGTTGAAATCCACAATATTCCTGTGTAGATTTATATGATAATAACCACGGTTACCACCAATGACTCCCATTAAGTTTTTCATGGCAAGCGTAAGATCTGCAGCGCTGTGATGTTTTGCTATTGGCATATTGATAATGCAATCAGCTTCAAGTATGTCCTCATACACATCCAGTGTATCCAAATTAAGCCCGCCAGGGACTTTGACTGGTTTAAATTTGTCCCTATCCATATACACACAATCCACGCCAACTTTTTTTGCTACTTCTTCAATACCACTTGACCTGTAGCAAAGCCGCGCGTTATGAACAGGTCGGTCCATTATTGCTACACTAGCGCCTGCTTTTTTACACATAGTAGCAACAGCTTCAACTAATACTGGATTTGTTGTGTGCGCTCGCTCAGGAGTTGAGTTAAAACCCATATTGGGCTTTATTACTACTCTCATTCCTTTTTTTACAAATCGTTCTATTCCACCCAATTCCTTAAAACCTTGCTCAACCATAGTATAAATGGATTTTTGTGTTAACTCTTGAGTTTTTATCACAACAAGATCTGAATATTTTCCAACACCAAAGGCTTTTTTAATGCCTGTGAGATAGTTACTACATAGTACTCCCACGCTGCTAAATAACGTTACAATGAAATTTCTTCTTGATATTTTCATGTTTTTCCCCCTATCTCATGAGGCTTTTCTTTATAAAACAAAGCCACTACTATAGCAACTATAAGTATGACTATGCCTAGTATCAATGCTTGATAACTTTGCCAGGAATAACCTGGTTCTAATAATGAGTTTTCAGGGTTTTCAGGATCATAAAACACTATTACTTTTTTTCCAACAGGATATTCTTTTAGCAAATCCTCGTTTGATTTATTCATCTCTTTTGCCGAAATTTGAAAACCCTTAATTTTCTGTCCATTTACCGTAAATGTATATGTTATATTAGCGAATTGTCTCCTATGACGATCCCAATCCATAAACGATTGCGTTATAATACCCTCTGCTTTGGGCCAATATAAACTTTCACGTGCATTATGGACAATTTTTAACCCTGCAAGAGTTATAACACCACCAAATACAAATAGAAAAATTACTATATGCTTTTTCTGCGTCATATCTAATAACCTCAAAAAATGAAATTATTATGCAGAATTTTGATCATAGCATTTACTATAATAAGGTTATATCTAATTGATTCATCATGTACCAGGATGATAAATTTTTATCAGAACTCATTTACATCAGATTAATTGATTAATAATTTAATAGTCGTTATGACTGTTATTCACTATTGATTTTTAATTATAACGAAGGTTTGAATAAAAGTCAACTTTGTTTCTATA
The DNA here is from genome assembly GCA_040756435.1 of Spirochaetota bacterium. Taxonomy (NCBI): domain Bacteria; kingdom Pseudomonadati; phylum Spirochaetota; species Spirochaetota bacterium. The sequence continues at coordinate 26,951 of JBFLZD010000039.1, forward strand.
ACCACCTGGCTACAGATCCCTGTGAAGTTGTTTGTATATGTAAAATTGCAGGAAATAGCTCTTTTACATCATCAATATGTGAAATAATAAAAATTTGGCGGTACTGTTCCTGAAGTGTGTACAATGCATTAATTATTGCATTCCTACGGTCATTATCCTGGCTACCAAAAATTTCATCAAACGCCATAAAACCCACAGCTCCACTGCCACTGAAATCCCTGATAGCATTGCTGATAGCAATCCGCAAACAAAGATTAGCTAAGTCAATTTCACCGCCTGAAAATCTACTTAACGGATACCATCTACCATCATCCATTATCTGGAAGTTGAAATTATCATCCATTTCAATTACCTGATAGCGCCCTTGCGTTAATTGATTAAATAGCATACTTGCATAATTTGCAATAACAGGTTTTGCCATCTGCAATACTGATTCCCTGAATCCATCCATGATTTTTTCTAACCGTTGCAGTAATTCAAATTCTTGTTTAGCAGTTTCAATCTTTTTACGATTTTGTTTATCTTTTTCAAGCTCATCAACAATCTTGCCAATTGCATTTTTAATATCATTATACAATAATCTTTCTTCATTCAATTTTTTTGTTATTTTTTCTTTTTCCTGTAATACTGAATCATATTCATTTTTTATGTCATTATACAATTCTTCCGAAAAGCCCAGAGCAATAATATTTTCATTAATTTTTTTTATTTCAAGGGCTTTATCATTTTTCTGTTTTTCAAGCTGTTCAATTCTTTGCTGTACAATAGGAATTTCCCGTATCTTTGCTTCTAAGCCAATAAACGTAGTATGGACCGCTTCCAGTTTAGTAAATTCCTCTACAATATTTGTATACTCAAGTTCATCAAATATTACCGTACTCAATTGCTGTAACTGCGCGCTAATGTCATTGAGATTTTCTTGTTTCTTCTTTAGTTCATTACGTAATTTTTCAACATTCTTCTTTTTCTCTACTAATTGAGCTTTTTGTTGTTGCAAAGTATTTAACAGTACATCTAATTCTTTTACGTCACGTTCAGCATTTTTCAACATGCTGTCTTTCTTTTCTGCATCACTCTTCAATTGGGCCATTTCTTTTTTTTCATACTCTTCAATTTCACAAGAAAGCTTTTCAATTGTTGCATCATAAGCTTCATGTAAGGGGCGCAAACATACAGGGCATTCAGCTTCCTTGCCAAGCTTTTTGATTTGCTCAATATGCTTTTTTCGGTCTTTAATAGCCTTTTCAATTCCTCCCATACGTTCTTTTATTTTGTACAGCTCTTCTTGCAATGATTTTACTGCTTTTTCTATGTCGCTTTTTCTGGTATCATGCTGCTTAACCATTACATCAAGGTCATCAAGCTTTTGCAGTTCACTTTGCTCTTCTTTTATACTGTTTTCTTTATCAAGTATCTCTTGCAAAAGTTCATTGTATTGTTTCTGCAGCGCCTGCTTCTTCATATTCATTGCCCGTGCCTGTTCAAGCTGCTCTTTTTTCTTTTTATACGCATTGTACTTTTGATTCTGACTATCTAATTTTTCATATTCAGCTTTTGCATGTTCAAGCTGCTTCAGTCTTTCATGTGCTTCAGTAATATTTTGAAGGCAGTTATCAAACTGTACCTGTAGTTGTGTTTGTTTTTTAAGCAAATCATTGTGCTTCATATAAAGCTCTTGCTGCTCTTTAAATTTATTCTGCACATGTAAAAACATTTCTGACAGCAATGCATATTTTTCCTGCAATTGTTTTACTTCCTTTTCTTTGTTCAATAGCTTTTGATACTGCTCCTCCCGCGCAGATTCTTTGGCTTTTATTTCATCATCGCTTAAAAGCATGGCCTGCTGCCCTTCAATAAATCTCCTTTTATTATTTCTATCATCACGAATAATCTGTAATATGTCGTCAAGTAAGCTGAAGCCCATAATTTTTCTGATGAGTTCTCTGCGATCAGAACCACCCGTTTCTGATATTTGTCTGAGTTCACCCTGTGCTGCAAAAACTGAGTGTGTGAACGCATCCTGGGGCATTCCTAATATATCTTCTACTGTTCTATTTACATCAGTAGCACCAGTTACTATCGCCACATCATTTTTATATAATGAAGCATACTGGTTAAGATTTTTTCCTCTAAATTCACGCACAATCCTGTACTGAGTGTTATCAATTTCAAAAAGTAACTCAATTGAAACTGTGGCTTTTTCTTCCGCAAACACCGAGAGCACATATTCTTTTGCAGTTGGCAAAACACCATAAAGAGCACACACAATAGCATTAAAAATGGTACTTTTACCACTACCATTTTTTCCAATAATGCCAATGAGTCCTTCTTTAAACTCAATGGTACTATTTTTGTATTGTCGAAAATTTTTTAAGGTAAGTTTTTGTACAATCATTAGCTATTCCTTTAAATCAGATGATTGTTGGCGGTATTTCATAAAATACTTTTTACCCAGCGCTTCAACAGCTTCTCTTTCTTTTTCATCCTGTATTTCTTTTTTGCAATATGCTGCAAACACCTCTTCTATGGAAATATGTTCTTTAAATGATGAGCCGTGGCTATGCTGCTTTGTAAAAATTCGTTTTGGCAATACCACAAGTGCCTGTGGGAATTGCTGCACAATCCACATATTACTGACAGCAACACTCTGATGTGCATCAATGTCATGCAGATACACACTTACAATAGCACCCGGTGTAACCTGTAAAGAAAGCTCCTGAATATTTTTTTTAATCTCTTCTACAGAATGCTCACTGCATTTTTTTATATCAAATCTCACCCAATCACGAATTGCAATTGTATTAAACGCTATATTTGTTTTAGTACCGATAGTAACTGTGACAAAGCCCTTTTGTTTGCCAGCTTCCCTATCGCTGAAACGTTCTGTTGACCCACTGTAGCAGGCATTGTTCCATTGCGGTAACATTTGAAAGTTATGCCAATGCCCCAACGCTACGTAATCAAATTCGTTCAAAAGTGAAAAGTATTCTTCAGGAAATAACCGCTCACCATATTCATCAAGCAGATAATCTTTCCCTAACGAAGTATGCATTAAAAGGATATTACACCCCTGTTTTGGCTCAATCTTTTTTATTTGCGTTACAAATTCAACATCTTCATGGATGTGAGGTAAACAGTGCAGATGAACTCCATCAAGTGAAAAGTACTCATACTCGCCTTTATACACCGCATAAACACCATCAATTGTCTGCAATGCCTGTAAAATGGGGCTAGTGTATATGGTCTTTGGTGTACAGTGATTCCCGGCAATGACAATAAACGGAATGCCTGCCTGCGTAATTCTTTTTATGTGACCCAACCCCTGAATGAGCGCACGATTGGAAGGTGATGCACGGTGGAACAAGTCCCCGGTATGGACAACAAAATCAGGTTTATGCTGTATAATACTGTCAACAGCATTTGCAAATGCGTTGTATACATCAGCTTCACGCTGGTTTATACCCTCATTATTAACTTTGTCAAAATCATTAAATCCCAAATGTGTATCCGACAGGTGGATAAATGTTGGCATAACAACTCCCAATAAAAAATATATGTATTCAAAAAGTAATTTATCAAGAAATGTCAATCATATTGAAATAAAAAAGGCTGCACTACCGCAGCCTTAACACTGAATACTTAGTAATGTACCAGAACCCCAATATAAAAATCTACTTCAGTGACAATGGATATGTAGCCATTGCATAGAGTGTTATTGGTTGATCAAACCAGTCATCCATATCAATGGCATCATAACGAATACCCATATCAAGAATGATTGGATCAAGCTTCATGGTATATCCAGCCTTTAGAAACAGAGTTGTAAAATCATCATCAGTTTTTACAGTATAGGTACCAAAGAAAGGAATTGTAGTTTTAAGTTCGGTTTCTAAATGTGTCCTTCCCAAACCTGCACCACAATATATCCCATTAAAAGCTTTTTCCAACCAATAGCGTCCACCAACACCATACTGGTAAAGAGTAAAACTATCTAAATCTGTTGAACTGTAAAGATAGTAGTAACCATCAAGTTCCAGAGAAATATTTGGAACAACAGCATATTGCACGCTAACTGGCAAAGATAATGCATAATCAATAACATCCCCCATATCACCCATTGGGTATACTATACCCAAACCAGCTGAGAGAGCTAAATCCTGATTAGCAGCAAAGCTCATTACCGGGAAAAAACCTAATAAAACAGCACATACAACTATCAATAGCTTTTTCATCATTTCCTCCTAAAATTTATAGTTTATTTTTTGGAGTCTGGTATTATTTATTTATTTTTTTATGCAAAAAAACGATTTTATATTATTGTCAATCTTTTTTTTTATTTATATCAATTTCTAATACATTTTTTCTAATATAAGATTTTATCTAAATATATAAAAATAATATTGTGATGATTGTATAAGATAATGATTAATTGAAATTCTAGAAATAACGATAAATAATAATGACACGTCAGTTTTATTACTTTTGTTGTTTAAGAGATTTTATACAACTTTTTTTAATTGCATATAGGCATTTGACCTAATAAAAATCCTGCTGGACTGAATATTTTTGTTGATTTTTTATGGCATATATATTTACTATGATGTTGTTTGCTTACTGATTATAATTTCCTATTAATGTTATTATAATGAACAATGATATAGGCTTTACTGAAAACACATATCCCGTTAAATATTTACTGCAGATTGCAAATCTACATAACACTACTCATTCTGTATCAGAATATATAAAAAAATTAAAAACCATTATTTATCATCTCAAAATTCCAGTGTTTAATATTTCTTGCCTTTCCAATATAGATGGGAGTGATCATTTATTAATATTTCCTGAATTACGCACTTTAAAAAAATTTATTCCACAAATCAATCCCAATCTCCTAAATTTTGAAAGTACCACCATAAATATTAAAAAACTTATAGCTAACCGCAGTATATTTAAAAAAAGCATCTTATTTTCAATTTTAAGGGGATACATAACTTTTTCTGATACAATTACCTACCCGGATACTATCGGGTATAATAAAACAATATACACTCTTGAACAGATAGTAAGTGATTTCTCAGGTGCAAGCAAAGATTTAGCAACAATCCTTACTTCCGATATCCAGAAACAAATTTTGGAATCACCACATTTTGGAGGAGTTGTGTCATTCCCACTGATTGCCGAAAAAGAAACTATTGGATCATTTGATATAATTTATCCAAAAGATCACATCATTTTAGATGAAAATGAATTTTCTACTCTTGAACTTATTGCACGGTTAATTGCTAATGGGCTCAGGCAATACCGTTATCAGAATAAAATTATTATTTCAGAAACAAAATATTCATCACTTATCAATGCCATACCCATGGCACTCTATGTAATCAACAGAGATTATACAATCATTGAAACCAATGATACCTTCAAAGAATGGTTTTCCATTGAGCATCCACTCAATAAAAAATGTTATGAAATTATAGCCCTTGGTGATAAACCATGCAGTGATTGTATTGCACTCAGAGTCATGAATCTTGGAACTCCATTTATTCGCGAACAAAAAGTTCCGTATTTTAATGATTCACGTTTTTTTAAATATATTGCCTCCCCTATAATGGCTCCATCTGGAATAGTTACTTCAGTGGTTAACATCCTTGAAGATGTTACAACCCGCATTGTTGCTGAACGTAAAATTGAGAAATTTAGCCTGGCATTAGCTGAAGAAGTAGATAAGCAAACAAAAGAATTGAAAGAAAAGCAAACAAAATTAGAGTTGGTTACAAACACGTTATATCTCATTAAACAGGCAAATACAATAAAGGAAAGCATCCATCATATAACAAAATCGTTACATGCATTAGGAGCAAAATTAAGTATTGTGACATTACTCAGTAGCGATGTAAACACACTTCAGATTGCAGATGTCTACCCTGATAATCTTCTGCACACGCTACAGATTGTTGCACAGGAAAATATTTTAAACTTGAAACTTAAATTTGATGAGTATGCCACTATACCTTTTTTTGCAGTTATCAAAACTGGTAAAGATATCATTTTAAATAGTAAAGATGATTTGATAGCATTTATTAAAAAAACATTTCCAGGGATAGATGACAATAAAATAAATTTATTATTTTCACTCTTTCATGATGAAATTATTGCAATCTATCCTATAGGGACAAAACACCGTATTGAAGGCAGCATAGCGATAGCGCTTGATAAAGCATCTAATGAAGATAATAAAGATTATATCAATATATTGCTTAATGCTGCAGCCGTAGAAATCAGTCGCAAGCGTAATCAGGAAGAACTTATAAAATCAGAGCTTAAATATCGCAATTTAGTAGAAAATACCCAGGATATAATTTTTTTATGTACGGCTGAAGGCGAAATTGTATATGGAAATTCTGTCTTTTATAAACTCCTTGATTACCCTGAATCTCGTAAACCCTCTTTTTTTGATTTTGTTGATGAAAGCGAAAAACATATATTACAGACAATTATGAAGCATTCATTAACCAGTGGTACAAATCCACAACCGTTTGAAATACAATTATATAATCGTCTTGGAAAATATTCATGGTATGAACTGGCCATGAGTTTAGTTCCCCTGGACCATACTATTGGCATTCAGATAGTGGCCCGTGATATTGAGCGAAAAAAAAGAATGGAAGCACATATACAAAATCTTACTGAATTCCAGGAAAAAATTTTACAGAACGAAATGATAGGAATCATAACCACTGATCTAAGTGGTATAATAACAAGCTGGAATAAAGGTGCTTCAACAATTTTAGGATTTCAACCATTTGAAATACTGAATACACCTCTTAATCAATTAATATATGCTGGTGATGAAAAACAATCATTACAAAAATCTTCTACTATAAATCCAATAATTAACCAGCCGTATGCAGAAATCAAGATGCAAAAAAAATCCGGTGATTTATTAACATCACTGTGCATGTCATCGCTTCTTCATGATGACCATGATATACCGTTTGCACACCTCTACTTTTTTATCGATATAAGCGAGAAAAAAAGACTTGAAGCAGAATCGTTAGAGCTCAATCAACGGTTACAACATGCTCAGATAGTTACTATCGTTTCGCTGGCAAAACTTGCAGAATACCGCAATAAAGAAACAGGAATGCATTTAGAACGCATTATGAGATATGTTGAAATATTGGCATATGAACTATCGCAACACCCTGAATATAAAAACTATATTACCCAGGAATATATCCAGGATATTGTAAATTCATGCTTACTCCATGACATTGGAAAAGTTGGTGTTCCGGATCATATCCTGCTTAAACCCGGAAAACTTACAGAGTATGAATTTGAAATTATGAAGCAACACACTATTATTGGTGCTGAAACCATAGCTGAAGCAGAACGGAAGGTTGCAGGTCGTTCATATCTCAATTTAGGTAAGGAAATTGCATGCTATCATCATGAACGGTGGGATGGTTCAGGATATCCAAAAGGATTGAAAGGTCATGAAATTCCATTGTCCGCACGTATTGTTGCTATTGCAGATGTATATGATGCACTTGTTTCGGAACGGCCCTATAAACGAGCTTTTCCTCATGAAAAAGCTGTTAAATTAATTGCAGATAAAGCTGGTATATATTTTGACCCTGTGGTTGTTACAGCATTTTTAAAGAATCACAACAAATTCCTTGAAATAAAACAAACTCTATTATAAATGAAGAACATACTCCTGCCGCTGATGGTGGTGGGAGTATAAATTATAAATTATATAGAATCAAATTTATTAATAAATTTTTTACTTTTTAAAATAAACAGTAAATATATTACACTTTTTTCAATTCCCCCTTTATTCCATCATTAATATTTATTATTCCATACATCCCGCTTTGCGCTGCACCGGGATTAAACATATAAGGACTGACATTATCATTCATTGCCCTGTGGATATGCCCAAAACAAGCAATATCACATCCCAATCGTTTTGCTTCTGACCATACTCCAGTAATATCATGATGAGCACCAAATAAATCTCCATGGGTAATAAAAAATGTATATCCATGTATATGTTCAACAACAACTGTCTGCCCATTAATACCCCGTGCTCTATCAATATTTCCACATACCGTAATAACAGTCACTCCATTTGGTATAACTACATGAATCAAATCATTTATACCATCACCACAATGAATCAGGTAATCAAATGATTTCTCCGATTCAATGATATTCATTATTTTCTGAATATTTCCATGTGAATCAGACAGTACAAGGATTTTCATAACTCTTTCCATAAAAAATACTTGCTTTATTTATCACGTAAACGTTCACAGTCTAATAATCACCACTATTGAGTGTATGTGTTTTATATTAATATCTTTATTTCAACAATAATTTTTTACCTGAATTTACTTATGAGCTCTCCTGCGCCAAAGATATCAGGAGGATGTGCTTCATTGCTTATACAATAATTTTTGAAATAATTCATTAATTATTTCTAAATGTGGAAATTTGAACAAATTATAAAATAGTGTACACCCCCGCCGCCTTCGGCGGCGGGGGTGTACACTAGTATTCATTATGAAATTTTTTAAGGAATTATTA
>JBFLZD010000040.1 GCA_040756435.1 Spirochaetota bacterium
ATGATAAATAATCAATTTTTTTGTTTATTAAATCAATTTTCTTATTAAATCTTATAAATGACAATTCATCAAGCCTGCGTAAGTCTGCATATGCATGGAATGAGAATGGACCATATTTATAGGGTAGAAAAAAGTAGTTTCGGTTTATATTCTCTTCGTTTTCTATTAAAAAAAGATATTTAATAAAATCTGTTTTATTAAGAGAATATCCGAATCTTTGCAATAATCCAAGTAAAAATTTTTGTCTATAATATTTAGGAAAATCGTTAACTTTTTTATACATGTATTATGCTTCCTACTATATATCACGTAATTTAGTAATAAAAAGAAATTAAATTATGTCAAGAAATTTTATTGGACAGTACCAACTATTTTGCATAAAAGATGCTTATAATAGCATTGCACTCCTGCCAGATAATATAAAATTTCACTTTAAATATTGATTTGAAGAAGAGGTGCTTAATGCTACATGCATACGGTAAATATATAGAAAATTATTGCAATAAAAGCATTAGTGCCCCGCATATTAGAAGAATATATTGAAGAGTCATTATAAGAATTTATTGCCAAAAATAGAGGCATGCTAATTATATGATCAATCGATGGTATAATAGTAAAAGTATATTGGAATTGATACCAATATAGTTCATATAGGATGATAGGAAAAATATTGATAAGCAATACATGATTACCACATAATAGAGCAGGAGTATTTATACCTGACCGATTGATGTGTAAGCGTAGACTGACAGGGGAGATAGCACTGTGGATAATTTCAATATTCATCATTTCCAGTGTGTTATCGGAAAACAATACGAAACACAAATTTGAGTGAAAATGTTATTCTTGAATCTGTAAAGCCATTAGAGCAATAAGTATTTTTATATGTTTCTGGTAGAATTACACACTAAATTAAACTTGACCATTGTATAAATGATTTATGAATTTTTCTTTAAAAACTGCAACAATTTTTCGGCTATCAGCATACCCTGATCAATAAATTCAGGGCCGTAATCCATCCCTGTTTTAGACCTGAATGTATGACGAATGGTATTGATGTGCGCTACTCCTCTGGGGAAATGGGCTACAATATCCTCAATTGAAATATTCATGGTAGCAATCATGTCCCATATTGTGTATATGAAGTTATCCGGCCCCCACCTGAATTTATCAGCATCATATAGCGCATTAGACAATAGCATGATATCACTGTTATCTACTGTCTGGTATTCCTTAAATGCTTCGTGATTGCGTATGGCAAATGCAATGGCGTCAATATCACTTTTTGGCATACAATACAAAAGATGCGTTTGCACATACTCTGCAGCTTTTGCAGGGTGGTCTTTTTTTTCCCGATAGTAATCGTGCAGAAAACCTGCAGCAAGTGCCAGCATTGCCAGGTGTATTGACTGGCTGGAAATGCCTTTTTCCTTAAGAACTATCGCCGCTGATTCAATTGCTACTTTTTCTGCATGATAATAGCTGTGTCCTAACGCGCTTCCTTTTTGACGCATGCACGTGGCACAATACGCAATGACTGATGATACGGTTGATATTTTTTTTGCAAGGGCTAAATACCAGTAACTATCGGCATAAAACCGTGGGGCAGGCAGTGTTACAGCAAAGGACTTTACAAACTGCCTCCCCCTGCTGATTACATCCTGCTGCATGTATTACCCTTTATTGTAACAATTAAGCGTTTATTTTAAGCACACATCTTCCTGTGAAACAACTTTATTGAGCGGGTATTCGATGATTCCATCAGCTCCGGCATTAATGAGTTTAGGAATAAGATCCCTAACCACCGATTCCTGTATAACGCTTTCCACTGAAAACCATGTTGCATTATATAACTTGGATACCGTTGGGGAAGTTAAACTTGGTATCAGCTTAATCACATCAGCTAACTTATCTTCGGGGACGTTCATTTTAATGCCTACAAGATTATTGGCATTCAAGGCGCCTCGCAAAAGCAGCGCAATCTGCTTGATTTTTGCGCGCTTGGCTGAATCTTTCATACTTTGTTTGTTGGCAATGAGCTTGGTATTGGTTTCAAGCAATGTGTAAATAATTTTGAGTCCGTGTGCTCTTATTGTAGAACCCGTTTCAGTAACTTCAACAATGGCATCCACCAGCCCCTCAACCACTTTTGCTTCAGTAGCACCCCATGAAAATTCAACCTTTACCGGGATGTTGCGATCGCTAAAATATTTTTTAGTAAAGTTAACAAGCTCCGTTGATATGGTCTTGCCTGCACAGTCTTCTAATGTTTTGATGGGGGAATCATTGGGTACTGCCAAAACCCATTTTGCTTTCTGGGTGCTAACCTTGGAATAAATCAGGTCAGATATTATCTCTACATCAGACTCATTTTCCAGTATCCAGTCAAGTCCGGTAAGACCTACATCAAGCACACCGCTTTCCACATATTTTGACATCTCCTGGGCTCGGACCAAGGAACAGCTAATCTCGGGATCGTCTATGCTGGGGAAGTAATTTCGTGATGATACAGATATTGAAAAACCTGCCCGCTTAAAAAGTTCTATTGTTGCACTTTCTAAACTACCTTTAGGAATTCCTAACTTGATAAGGCTCATTTTTTATCTCCATATTTATCTTCAGGATTAAAGATTTTTACACCATCCACTTTTAGATCACCACCTTCAACAACCCGGTAAAAGCAACTACGATAGCCAGTATGGCATGCTGCATCACCTATCTGATTAATTTTAAGCAACACACAATCGTTATCACAATCAATGCGTATTTCTTTTACTTCCTGCACATTGCCGGAAGACTCGCCTTTTTTCCACAATTGCTTTCGTGATCTGCTCCAGTAATGGACTATACCTGTTTTCAACGTCAGTTCAAATGCTTCTTTGTTCATAAATGCAACCATTAAAATTTCGCCGGTTTTATAATCCTGTGCTACTGCTGGTACCAGCCCATCTAACTTAGTAAAATCAAGCTCAATCATTGGGGTATCCTCTATCATAGTAAATTAATATCATGAACTATCGCCAAAAATAAAAAATAAATTTAAATTTATATATACAATACTATCATTGGTATGCGATAGTGTATTAATATCACAGTATAATTTAAAAATCATTAAAATGTATTCATAAAATAGTAAAATTCTATTGACAAATGTTTTTTTGAAATATCACGAGTATTTATTCCTTAAATAGTGATGTAGCGCCGTCTACTGTCCCACAACGTTACGTGGGGTTGACTTTGATATTTTTTGTGCGAGGGTTTCAATGGATTATTCTAAAACCGTTAATCTTCCTGCTTCTGATTTTCCCATGAAGGCAAATCTTCCTTCCCGTGAACCTCAGATATTGCAGAAATGGGAAAAAGAGGATATTTACAAACTGATACAGAAGTCTCGTGAAGGCAATGAACTATACATTTTACATGATGGTCCACCGTATGCTAATGGACATATACACTTAGGGCATGCTTTAAATAAAATTCTCAAAGACATCATTGTAAAACACAAGACAATGAGTGGATTTAAAGCGCCATTTGTGCCAGGGTGGGATTGCCATGGTCTGCCTATTGAATTGCAGGTTACAAAAGAGTTAGGTGACAAGGCAAAAAAACTTCCTAAACAGGAAATCCGAAAGCTGTGCAGGGACTATGCTCAAAAATTTATAGATATTCAAAGGGAAGAATTTAAACGCTTAGGTGTCTTTGGGGAGTTTGATAATCCTTATTTAACCATGTCACTGGATTATGAAGCCACCATTGTGGAAATTTTTGGATCACTCTTTGAACGGGGATTTATTACTAAAGGGAAAAAACCTATTTATTGGTGTCCAACCTGTGTTACAGCTTTAGCCGAAGCCGAAGTTGAATACCATGACCACTCATCTCCGTCAATTTTTGTTAAGTTCAGAGTGGACCCCGCATCAGTAACATTTAAAGGGGTAGATCCTAACAACCTGTATGTGGTGGTATGGACCACAACTCCGTGGACCCTGCCTGCTAACTTAGCTGTATGTTTTCATCCTGATTTTGACTACTCGGCACATACGTCAGGTAACGAGTATTTTATTATGGCTGATGGTCTTGCAGAATCATTTTCTGCCATAACGGGAAGAACATTGGGTGAAAAGATACCTTTAACCAATGACATAATTCGCTCACTGAAGGTATCCCATCCTTTTATTGACAGGGAATCAAAAGTCATCTTTGGCGATTTTGTTACTCTGGATCAGGGTACCGGCATTGTACATATTGCCCCGGGGCATGGACTTGAAGACTATATTGTTGGCCTTGAATACGGGCTTGATGTGTTCTGCCCTGTTGATGATGAGGGCAAATTTACCGATGAATTTGCCCTCATGAATGGTGTCAATGTCTTTGATGCCAACCCAAAAATAATAGACCTTTTAAAAGAAAAAAATGTTCTGATTTTTACCAATGATATTGAACATTCATATCCACACTGCTGGCGCTGTAAACAGCCGCTTATCTTCAGGGCTACCGCTCAGTGGTTTTTACTTATTGACCACAATGATATGCGACAGTTAGCATTAGATGTAACAGAAGATGTACAGTGGATACCTGAATGGGGCAAATTGCGGTTTAAAAGCATGGTGGAAACACGCCCGGACTGGTGTCTTTCACGGCAGCGTTCATGGGGAGTTCCTATTCCATCCTTCTACTGTAAAAAATGTGGTAAAAACCAGATGAACGCTGAAACCATTTTTTATTTTGCAAAGATTGCACGGGAGCGCAGCATTGAATCATGGTATACCGATGAGATACACAGCCTTATTCCAGACGGCTTTACCTGCGAATGTGGTAATGATATCTTTGAAAAAGAATATGATATTCTGGACGTATGGTTTGACTCAGGCGTTTCACACTTTGCGGTTCTTGACAGTAGAGATGACCACCGCTGGCCATCGGACCTGTATTTAGAGGGAAGCGACCAGCACCGAGGCTGGTTCCAGTCTTCATTGTGGCCGGCACTGGCATTACGCCAGCGAGCACCCTATAACACCGTATTGACACACGGATTCATGTTAGACGATCAGGGGCGGGCAATGAGCAAATCGCTTGGGAATGTCATCCCGCCTGATGATATAATCAACAAGTTTGGTGCTGATATCCTGCGTCTGTGGGTTGCTTCTGAGGACTATCGCAATGACGTCAGGATTGGCTACGATATGATACAGCAGATTGCTGATTCATATCGTAAAATCCGAAACACCTTTAAATTTATGATTGGTAACTGTGCTGATTTTACAGCTTCACAGTGCATCCCTTACGATGAGCTATCAGACACCGATAAGTGGATATTGCACAAACTCTATACACTTTCCAATCAGGTGCGCCAACACTATGAACAGTACGAATTTCACCTGGTATACCGTCGAATACTGAATTTCTGTACGGTAGATTTATCATCACTGTATTTTGACATTTCAAAAGACATCCTCTATGTGGAAGCAAAAGATTCAAAACTGCGAAGAGCAAATCAGACTGTCCTGTACCATGTTACCGAAACACTGCTTCGACTGATTGCACCGGTACTGGTGTTCACTGCCGAAGAGATATGGCAATTTTTGGGCAAAGACTCTTCCGTGCATGCTGATGTATACAGTGAGCTACCTTCCCAATGGCACAACGAAACACTGGCAAAGAAGATGGATGCTCTTATAGATATCAAGAAAGATGTATTGAAGGCTTTAGAGATAGCCCGAAAGGAAAAGAAGATTGGTAGCTCGCTTGAGGCGGATGTTCACATATATATTGCTGGTGCTTCATCAAAAGAGCTATTACAGTCGATGAGCGATAGTAAACGTTTTTTCCAGGTGGCAGAAGTTCACATTGAAGATCAAAAACTGGATGGCATGGCTGATTATGATAATAGTTCAATACTGGTAACTAAATCCACCGGGAAAAAATGTGTCAGATGCTGGAATTATTCACATGACATTGGAACACATCCTGAGCATCCAGAACTCTGTAAACGGTGTACTGATATTGTGCTAAAACTTGATGTATAATCATGCTAAATAGTGGCTAGTGATAGTATACTGATAGTATCGCAAGTCATCCTGGGCTTGATTCAGATTCTATGAAGGTGGGGTGTAGATTCCGGATCAGGTCCGGAATGACGACATGGGATGTTATCCTGAACCTTGGGCTGAATTTATTTCTGGATTGATTCAGGATCGTTGACGGTGTAGTGTAGATTCCGGATCAGCTCTGGAATGACAGCAAGGGATGTCATCCTGATCTCCGTCCTGTATTTATTTCAGGATCTTGGCATACTAGGACGGGGATTCCGTGTAAACTTTACGCTCATAGTGTAACTATATTGACAATTAACATCTAAAAAATGTAAAAATTTTTAATGGAGAAATATTGTGCCAATGACGAGGGAAACTAGAAATACGTTAATTTCAGTTATAATCTTTATTATTGTACTTGGAAGTGATATTCTTACAAAAGCGCTTGTGGAAAAATATATTTCTATCTATGAACGGGTCAATATACTTGGCAGCTTTGTACAACTCACACTCATCTACAATCAGGGTGGAATATTTGGTATATTACAGGGCTATCAGCAATTTTTCCTTATTGTTTCAATCATTGTGTTTTTGCTTCTTGTTGCATATTTTATACTGGAAAAGAATAAAACGCTTATTTTTACCTCAAGCATGGGGCTAATCTGCGCAGGCGCCATAGGCAATATCCTGGATAGAATTACTGGCAAACCTGGCGTCGTTGATTTTATATACATTGGTAGTGATGAAGTTTTCCGCTGGCCAGCGTTTAATGTTGCTGATTCTTCAATTGTGGTTGGTGCCACGCTTCTTGTCATTCACCAACTTATGGAAGAGAAAAAACGGAAAGCTAAAAAACAAATATAATTAATACGTATCTATAACAGTTATTTCACCGTTAGCTATCTCTTTATCTTTCACTATCACTTTCACAATATACGTGCCCTCAGCATACAGGGAAAATGGGATCGTGGCAGTATTAATATCAGGATTTATGGTATAGTCAAAGCGGGTATACTCAGGCTGGCTATATTTCTTTTTTTCATACACTAGTATCGTTGCCGTGTTACTTCCAAAAGGCTCCTGTGCAGTAACATACAGGGTCATATCACCTGTGGTGAACTCTTTTCCACAATGAACGGGTTTGCCATCCTTATCAACACCTTCACAAAACTGCAGTGGTGCTTCTTTGCCACAGGTTACCATGCTTATAACAGCCACACACAGTAACAGCTTACAGAAGTGAACCCTGTATATCCTCATCATCTTCTATTTCCCCTGTATCCTCTTTAACTTTGACCGATTTTTTTTGTACCGTACCATCAGGCTGCTTTTGCAACACTTCAATCTTACGTTCTGCTTCTTCTAATTTTTGCCGGCAAAACTTTGCCAGCTCAACACCCTTTTCATAATATTGAATAGATTGTTCCAGAGTCAGTTCACCGGACTCTAACTTTGAAGCTATTGCTTCAAGTTCTTCCAGCGCATCCTCAAAGGTTATTTTTTTAGCCTTTTTTTCCAAAGCTCACCTCTTCATGTACCATCTGGACATCACACTGCATTGACCCGTCATATACAATAACTCTGACGTTATCTCCCTGTTGGACCTTCTTGATTGAAGAAATTACCTGTGAATCTTTAAGTGTAATGGAATACCCACGCTTCAGCACGCTTACCGGTGAAAGGTGCTCTAACTTACTTGCTTGCATCATAAAGATGTGCCAGTAGTTTTGCAATCTATTTTTTATAATAAGCTCTAAATCCTTAACCTTACTTACACGCTCTTTTGTTTCTGCAATTCGTTTTTGCATCAACGACTGTATTTTGTTTTCAATGTCAGCCAAAGTAAGTTCGTAGTATTCAACCAGACTCATTGGATTTTGAAAGACTCTGCGTTTGGTAACGAGCATTATGCGATTAGCAAACGACTGGACCATCATTGAAAGTCGCCGCGTCATACGCAAGGTGTAATTGTCAATGGCAGCCATAAGCTCTGCTTTTACTGGCACTGCAATCTCGGCTGCGGCTGATGGTGTTGGTGCAGCAACATCTGCTGCTAAATCGCTTAACGGGTGGTCAATCTGATGCCCCACAGCCGATATAATAGGTACTGCTGAATAAGCAAACGCACGCACTACCGCTTCCTCATTAAATGCCATCAAATCCTCAAAAGAGCCACCGCCACGGCCAGCAATAATGACATCCACTCCCCACTGTGGATTATTGAGCTCCTTAATCCCTGTAACTATCGACTCAACTGCACCTTCACCCTGCACCTTTGCCGGTGCAAGTATAATCTCAATATTGGGAAAGCGGCGCATTGCCACTTTAATAATATCACGGATAGCTGCCCCCGTAGGTGAGGTAACCACACCAATTCGCCTGGGTAATACCGGAAGCGGTTTTTTGCGTTCAGGCGCAAACAACCCTTCTTTATGTAATTTTTCTTTAAGCTTTTCAATCTTCTGTAAAAGTTCGCCCAGGCCTTCTTTGCGGATTTTATACACAATAAACTGATACGAACCGCGTTTTTCAAATACCGTCACTCCGCCAAACACCACTACGCTCATGCCTTCTTCAAGCCTGAAATCCAAATGCTTGTTGGCGTGCTTGAAAAAAACAGCCTGCATTACCGCACCCTCATCTTTTAAGGAAAAATAAATGTGCCCTGACGAATGGTAAGTAAGGTTTGAAATCTCACCCTTCACCCACACACCATTAAGCTGCGGTGTTGACTCAATCAGCTGTTTCAGTATTCCCGTAATATCGCTTACGGAATACACTGTTTCATGATTTTCTATCTTTTCTATCATAGATCACTCAAAGGGCAAATGAACAGTTCCTTGATAAATGGTTCCCCGCAAAATATCAAGCGTTACCTCCTGGCCCTGTTTCAGATTGATTTCATTAATAGCGATCCCACCAATGACAGGAATTTCGTGCTCCCTGCAGTAATGGATGATGGGTGCACTGATGCTACATTCACTGGTTATCACAGCCTTTGGCTTTGTGCCTTTAATGTGCGCTATATCATGAGTCACAACAATAGTATTGGGCGATAGTTCAACGGATTGACTTGTTCCTATGATACCATGAACCACCCCTTCGCCAAATCCTATGCCGCGCGCTAACTCCTGAGCTGCCACATATATACGCATGACATTTGTTCCACCGGTTACACCCGCCAGAATCCCTGCTGTAATGACAATCAGATCTCCATCATGGATAAGATCGTTTACTTTGCCTATTGCTATTGCTTCATCGACAAGTTCGTTAATATCGTTACATTGTTTTATATGCAGTGGAATAACCCCATACGATAACGCTAACTGATGGACCACCTTGTGATTGGTTGTTACGGCTATAACCGGTATCTGCGGTTTGTACTTTGAAATCTTTCGTGCAGTATAGCCCGACTGTGTGGCAGTGAGAATACAATCAGCACCTAACGTTTTTGCTGACTCATGCGCTGACAGTGCAATAGCATCGGTAATGGTGGACTTTGTATAAATCTTTTTTTCAGCAATTGCAGCTTTATAGATAAATGTCGTTTCAGCAAATTCGGCAATGCGTGCCATGGTTTGCACTGCTTCCACTGGATACTGCCCAAATGCCGTTTCCCCCGAAAGCATGAGAGCATCGGTCCCATCAAATACAGCATTGGCCACATCGGTTGCCTCTGCCCTCGTTGGTATGGGATTACGTATCATGGAATCCAGCATCTGCGTTGCAGTAATCACCGGAATAGCCTGCTGGTTACATTTTTCAATAATCATCTTTTGTACTATCGGCACCTGTTCAATGGGGATTTCTATACCTAAGTCACCCCTGGCCACCATAATCCCCTGCGAAGAAGCTATAATTTCATCAATATTGGCAACCGCTTCATGCTTTTCAATCTTTGAAATGATGGGTAATGTCCCACCAAATTCTTCCATAATGCTCCTAAGCTGTATTATATCATGAGCACTGCGCACAAATGACAGTGCTATCATGTCAACATCCTGCTTTATGGCAAATTCTAAATCACGTATGTCCTTTTGTGTAATAGAACTGGTCTTTATTGAAGCATTGGGAAGATTAATTCCTTTGTTGTCTTTTAGCTCACCACCCCGTATGACGGTAGTATAGATATCGGTATTGTCCACCTGGTCAACACGTAGTTCAAGCAAACCATCATCAATCAGTATGGTCTGCCCTTTGTTTACTGATTCAGGAAGTTCTTTCAATGAAACGCTAACTGCCACCGAATTGCCCGGGACGCTTCGGGTGGTAAGAATAAATTCCTGCCCCGGCTCTAAGATGACTTTTTCTTTTAATGTACCAATGCGAATTTTTGGCCCCTGAAGGTCAGCCAATATCCCAATGGGAACATGTAACTCTTTTGACACTTCGCGGATGATAGCAATGCGCTGTGCATGTAATTCCTGTGTAGAGTGCGACATATTGAGCCGCGCAACGTTCATGCCGGCTTTGACAAGTTTTATAATCATTTCTTTTGTTTCACTTGTTGGTCCAATGGTACACACTATTTTAGTTTTACGCATATATTTACACCGTTTGTTATTGAATTATGGAAATGGAATGCAATGTTTCTTTAGTTTACAGAATGGCATGCATGGGTTTCTTTTTCAAGATATTTTTAAAGACCATTTACGCACCTTCTTTTGTCCAGACTATAAGTTTAATGGAAAATGTACACTTACCATTTGTCAATTACACCTGTGGTTTTATGCATAACCAATACCGTATGTATTTTTTTCCTCACGCAGAGTTCGCTGAGAGAACAAAGAGTCTCATGAGATTGTAAAGCTTTTCTCTTACTCCTTTTCTCCATATACCCTGTGTTCTCTATGTGTTGCTTCATTTTGCATCACACAAAGTTCGCTAAGAGAACACAGAGTCTCATGAGAGTTGGAAAATTTCTCCTTTCTATCCTTTTTTCAGCGTTCTCTGCGTGAAAATCTTTTTATTACTATCTTCAGCCTATAAATACCTTGCAATTTGTAACTATTGATTTCACACTGTCCACACAGTTGTACGCTAATATATCATTTATGAATAATCCTTTACTACATTTTCTGTGTATTCACTACACAACCATATCACCACAAGTCAAAGAATATCTTTTTTCATTACTTTCAGATACTGAAAAACACAAGTGTAATTCATTTCAATCTGAGATCAAAAAGTCTGAATTTTTAGTATCCAGGTGTTCATTGAAAGCACTGGGAATACTTTCAGGCTTTGATATACCAAACTATAATCCCACCACACCAATCGTGTCGGCTAATGATCAAACAGCGTATGTATCGCTTTCACATACGCAGAATGCAGTTGCCGTATCGTTATTTCATACTCCTCACGGTATTGACATTGAACCATGCAAGCGTCATGTAGCGTATCGCAACACTATTATAAAGCGCTATTTTGCACCATGTGAGCAAAAATTTATTAATCATCTGCCATGGGGGAAAACAAGGCGCTTTTTACACATATGGACCCTTAAAGAAGCAATTGCCAAATTACAAAAACTATCGCTTACACAAGCTTTACTGTATGATACCTTTACAAATACCGACAAATTATTTTTAACAAATTTTTTGGTAGGGAAGAACTATATATGTGGCGTTGCAGTGGGCGATAGTTATTGTCAAGAAGTCACCATCCGCATATATACCTTGAAAGATAATGACCTTGCTGTATTTCTCACTGGATGTGGGCGATACCGGATTCGAACCAGTGACCTCCTGCATGTGAGGCAGGCGCTCTAACCTGCTGAGCTAATCGCCCTTTGTTTATGCTAACAATTTGATAGCTAAAATATGTTTTGTCAAGAATATTTGATAGTGAATGTGATTGAAACCTACAAAAGCAGCCCATCTTTTATTAAACATTCCTGTAAAAAATTACGTATTTCTTTTTTTGAAATTACTTCAACAGGTTCAAGATGCGCAATAGAATCATCCTCTATATCATCAATATAGAGCAAAGCCATACAGAAAAGTTTTAGTGTAAGTCCTGGAATTACATTTTTTGCTGTATGAAAAATATTTTTTACTCCAAGTTTTTTTGTTAAAAAATAAAGGTCATAGTAATCTCTATATTTTGCGCGCAGAAAAAGTACATGTATTTTCATGGAAGTAATTGCTTCTAGGCTGGCAATATTAAACTTTGTGATAGTATCAGGTTTCAAAAATTTCCAGCCTGCATTAAAAAATGTCACTTTTGTAGTGGTTAGACGTAAATCTATAATGTCAGCATCTTCATTTAAAATTTCTTTTTCATTAAATCGGTCTATATACTGCAAAATCTGGCGTTTGTTAAATTGTTCTTTATCCCACGTGAAGAAGTCTAAATCTTCACTTTTCCGGTGATTCAAATACAATGCCAAAGCAGATCCACCTACAAAAACAAAATTTCGCAAAAAATCTGCTGTAGAAATAAGTTCATTAAGAACTTTTGCTGCATCACTGGTTAAAGCGTCTGAATACTGGTTCTTCATGGATTGCCTTTTTAATATCTTCTCCTTCAATATCCAATCCAAAGATAACCCGTGCCAAGAAAACACTAAGTTTGATAAAACGGCTATCGTATTTTATTGATTTTTCCCACACTTTTTTTAATGTTTCTTTGCCATATATTTCGCAGGCTATATATATATCATCAACATCACCGTATTTCATCACATGTTCTAAAAGTATATCATCGGGTAAATCTGTTACATGGTGAGTATCATACGACCACAATAATCCGCGCTTTCTTAGATTATTGCAAAGCTTTTGTTTTTTTTCCAGCATATCCAAGGTTACCTATTTCTCATTAATGTACAACACTTGCATTGCAATCTAATGTATATAGTACTATTGTACTATACTTTATAAGAATATCAAGACAAAATAACAAATAATACTATGAGAATGCTATTAGTATATTTATCATCTTTTTTTTACTAATTATTCCTAAATGTGTAAATTTGAACAAAATATAAAATAGTGTATACCGCCGCCGAAGTCGGCGGGGGTATACACTAGTATTCATTATGAAATTTATTAAGGAATTATTACTGATCTTTTTTTAAAATATTCTTGACTTTATTACGTATACGTATTATTTGTATACGTAATAGTATATTGTAAAAGGATTACTATGGAATCACTGCATCCAAACGATTGCCTGTACTACCTTGTAACTCGCGTATCGCTGGGGCTTACATCACTGTTAAAAAAACGTCTGGTTGAATCAGGATATGATTGTGTTAAACCAGCATATATTGGTATTCTTTTATGGCTATGGATGGATGATGGCATGGGAACGATCCTTGGAAAATTTGGGAAAGATGAAGGCATTAAGATTAATGATTTAGGGAAACTTGCGGGACTGGAGCCTTCCAGCATGACAGGCCTTATTGACCGTATGGAAAAGGATGGCCTTATAATGCGAGTTAATGACCCCAAAGACCGCAGAGCCACCAACATTCAACTTACCCAAAAAGGCATAGATGTCAGAAAACCCATCCTTACCATAATAGATACTGTTATAAAAGATATAATTGCCACTATCCCAAAAAAACATGAAAACATTGCAATGGATGTGTTAAAAAAAATTTTAATGAATGCCAATACCATAGAGTAATTTTAAAATTATACGGAGGTTACTGCATGTTCCCTTCAATAAAACCTTTACTCTTGAAATTATTTTTTAATTTTATCCCCTTTTATAGAAGAACAGGCGGAAGAGTAATCTACATATCTCCTGACGAAACAGAAGTGCATATAAAGCTGCCCCATAAATGGAACACAAAAAATTTTGTTGGCACCATTTATGGAGGACATATCTACAGTGCAATTGATGGCGTACACTTTACCTTATTTTTAAGGAAATTTAAAAACAAATACATACTGTGGGACAAGTCATCAACTATTCGCTTCATTAAACCAGCACGTACAGCCCTTATTGCAAAAATAAAAATTCCCCTGCAAGAGTTTGATTATATACAAAATCAGCTGCAGCATAATGAATCAATTGAAAGAACGTACACCATAGAGTGGAAGGATATCGCTGGTAATACAGTTGCACATATTGAAAAAGTATTGTACTTTAAGAATAAAAAAAATTTATAAACTTAAGAGTAAGGATTGCAACCTGTTCTCTATTTAAACTTCAGGGATGCCAGCTGTAAGCTTAAATCCCACAGCTTTTCACGCACTGAAATTTCCATAGCATTTTTTGCATACGTTTTTTGAGTGAACCTTTCAAAATATTTTCCATTGATGTTTTCAACTTCTGTACTTGTAGCAAGCCAAACAGGTGCCTGAGCACCATACTCAGGTTCTGCAAAAGTGCGTTTGAACAATCGCAGCAATGAGCCCCATACACCAGAGCTATCGCCAAGATTTGTCCGTATAACGCCTGGATGTACTGCATTAATTGTTACGCCACTATTTTCAATAATTTGTGAAAACTTTTGTGTAAAATAGATATTACATAACTTTGTATTCATGTATGTTGAAAAGCTTCCAAAATCTTTCCCATAAGGGGTTTTTTCCACATCGACCCTGCCAAAAACGTACAACCCTGCATTTACATTGACTATTCGTGATGGTTTATTTTTTTTCAGCTGCTTATACAGCATTATACTCAGGATAAGTGGTGCCATGTGATTTACCATAAAAGCCATCTCGAGCCCATCACTATTAATCTCAAGCTTCTGTGGCCATATTCCAGCGTTATTGATTAACACAGAAACATCCGGGAATTGATGTATTATTTTTTCAGCTATTGTTTTTACTGAGGGTATAGATCCCAGATCGCCAACAAGCAGCTTAACCTTATTGTTGCCTGATACCTGTTTTATTTCATCCAGTGCTTTCTTGCCTTTTTCAGGGTTGCGTGATATTACTATTACTTGATGTTTTTGACCTGCTAATGAAACAGCAATTGCTTTACCAATGCCAGTGTTGCCACCGGTAACTATTATTGTTTTTGATTTCATGGCTAAATATTAGAATAACTATTACGGTTGTGTCAACAATTTTAAATTAATGAAAAAATTTATAACAATATACTCCGTCTATAACTAAAAAAGTGATGAAAAGATTATGTTTTCATTTATAAATAAATTGACTAGTGTTATGATACCAGTAAAATCAGTTGATCTTTTTTTATATATGGAGTAACGTACTGGAAAATTCTTGAATAATATTCAGATATCAATCCAATAGAGGTGAGTATCTCACTTTTATAATAAGAAACGATACTTTATTATCCTTTTATAATTGGGACTCCTTCATAAGGACATTATCATATAAATTTTATTGCAAGAGGAATAATACCATGCCTTCACCTTCACAACTTTCAAATAAAGAAAAATACTCTTTTGCTATTGCCGGATTTGGGCAAAATATGGTCATCACGTTTACAGTAACCTTCATGCTGGTGTATCTGTATGAAGCAGTTGGGTTTAGCCTATCTGGCATTGCTGCACTCACTGCAATTATAACCGGTGCCAAGATATGGGATGCTATTAATGATTTTATCATGGGCATGATTGTTGACCATACTCGTACCCGATGGGGCAAATTGCGACCGTATATTTTATTCACTTCTTTCCCTATTGCACTACTGACAATTTTGCTTTTTTCTATTCCACAAACTGCTGAAACGTATAAACTAATCTATTTTGGCATTGTCTATGTTTTATGGGGAATGATATACACCATAGCTGATGTTCCCTACTGGGGGTTGGCAGGTTCAATTACTGTTACCATACCTGACCGGGTAAGCCTTATTGCCCTTGCGCGAACATTGCAGGCTATAGCATTAGCAATCACAACCATTGCAAGCCCGCTTTTAGCACATTGGTTAAGCTTTGCAGAAAAAACCACTGCTAGTGGCTGGACACGCACTGCTATTATTATATCAGTACTTGGTATGGCACTTTTTACGTTAGCATTTTTTAACACGGAAGAAAAAGTACCCCTTCCACAGCAAAAGCAAACCATACAGCAAATGATTAGAGCGATAGTTACCAATAAACCGTTCCTCTTAGTATTGATTGGCAGTGCATTAAATTTTGGACGTAGTATTGTCCAGGTTGGTGGAGCTGTGGTAGCAGCGATAGTATTTGGGGATGAAAAAATATTTACTCTGCTTGGCGGTGCACTCATTGTAGCAATAATTATATCAAACCTCATTACTCCATTTGTTTTACAGTATATGTCAAAAAAAACCTTAATGATAGCTTCTAGTATTGTTGCAGCGTTTGTGTATTTAGTGATGTACTATATTGGCTATGGCAACCTTTGGATTTTTGTTATTATGCTGTTTGTTTCAGGTTTCTTTACTGGATTTTTTATTGTGGTACAGACAGCCATGATAGCTGATTGTGTTGATTATTATGAATATAAAACTGGTGAGCGCAATGAAGGCGTAAGCTTTGCTGGACTTACATTTATATCAAAGCTTATGGGTGCGCTTGCAACAATGGCATTTGGTATGGTGGTAGTGGCTATTGGCTATTCAAAAGGTGTGACTGTTACACCTGAAATTCAAAACGGCGCTTTCTTCTCAATAACTATCTTGCCAGCAGCAAGTTGCCTCATTGGTACCATACCGTTTATTTTTTATCCTTTAACTGATCAAAAACTTGAAAGCATACTCAAAACACTGGTTGAACGAAGAGCTGCAACAACGACATAACTTTATTGTATTTCAAGTGAACACAGTATATTTACTATAACCTGAACAAAAGGGTTTTAATTTCAAATCCCGTAAAATGAACAGTATTCCCTTCTATTTTTCTGACAATAGTTTCAAGTAAATTGGCTTCATACGCCTCTTTATATGTAAAGCCAGTATTAAATGTTGTAGATATATCATTACCAAAACATTCATACATCCTGATAACAATAGCATCGTCATTTTCAGCTTTTTTAATGGTTTCCACAACAATTCCCTTATTATTCACAATAATTAATGGTTTTATTTCCACCTGTTTTTTCACTACAATTGGAGGATAATTGAAGTGATAACCATGCTGTATGGTTTCAGTATCTTTCAGTTTTCCCTTATGCGGATACAGGGCATATCTAAATGTGTGCCTGCCCTTATCTGCTTTAGGGTCAGGATATACAGGCGAGCGCAACAAATTAAGGCTGATAATGCCATCCTTAACCCTGTGTCCATATTTGCAATCATTGATTAATGATATTCCATAATCATTATCTGAGACATCAATCCATTTATGCGCACAAATTTCAAATTGTGCTTTTTCAATTGATGTAGTATTCTTGGTGCTTCGTGCAATAGTACCAAACTGAATATCGCAGGTAACGGTATGGCTGTACACTGATGGGGAAAAATCAGCTCTCAGCATCTTAAACGTTTCATGGTAATCACATTCAGTGGAAAATTCAATATAAGGCCTTCCCTCATACAGAATAATATCCTGTATAAGGCTTGTCCTGCCATGCCGATAGTAATTGCGCCTGAAAACTTTGGGACCATCAGCATGTGTTTCATAATCTACAAGCTTCAGTTCTCTTTTTCTTTTTTTGAGATAGTTACTGTCTATGTCCCATGCATTATAAAATCTGAATCTGTCAGTATACAGCACAAGTTTATTCAGATAATCTTTGCAAATCTCTTTCCTCTGTATTTTATCAAATACGGAAATGATATGGCCTTCTTTTGCAAATTCAACTCGCAACAGTTCATTTTCAATGAAATTATCGCCACCGGTGACCATGAAATGGATATCAACAGGTTTCATGGGTGCACTTGAATATCCTTCCATCTGGCACCAATACCATGAACTATCGCCCTTACTATATGCTATACGGGCAAATGGTGTGGTATTGATACACGTTATGCCCTCGTCAGATTGTGAGAGATAATCAAGCAGATTGTCCATGATTGTGCGCAATTGTTGTTCAAGAATATTATAGCGTTCTATGCTCTCATCATACACCCTTTTAACACTTGAGCCTGGCAGTATGTCATGGAATTGATACAACAACACTTCTTTCCACACATCTTCAAAAAATTTATGAGGATACGCAAATCCTTTAAGGTAAGCATACGTTGCTACAAACTCGCAATTATGAAGCATGCACTCTAACAAGCGGTTATAATACTTGCTACGTGCCTGAGTGGTGTAGGTCCCCTGATGTTTTTCCAAGTATAGTTCACCATGGTAGGCAGGTAGCTTATGTTTAATAGCATCCAACCGTTTAAAATAATCTATAGATTTGCCAAACTTCACCTTTGGCAACCATTGCAGCTTTTGCTGACGCTTGATTAGCTCAATATGTGTTTGAGTGGGGCCACCACCGCCATCGCCGTTGCCATAAATCATAAGAGCACTATCTAATACATCTTTTTCTTTGAAATTTTCTAGTGCAACTTTTGCACACAGCGGCGTTGCCCCACTTGTGTAGTCACCTTCGGGAGGCATGTGAGCTATTACACTGCTGCCATCAATCCCAGACCAATTAAATGTTGTGTATGGAAATTTATTGACTTCATTCCACGCAAGCTTGATGGTGCAGAAATAGTCAATCCCGGATTTTTTCAAGATCTGTGGGAGATTACCGTTAAATCCAAATGCATCAGGAAGCCAGCAGGTTACAACATCATAATTAAATTCTTCTTTAAAAAACTTTTTCCCGTAGTAAATCTGTCGCACAAGTGATTCACCACCGGGAAGATTAGTGTCACACTCAACCCACATACCACCCTGCAATTCAATTGCACCAGTATTCACTGCTTTTTTTATGGAATCATAAAGTTTAGGATAATTTTCCTTTATCCATTCAAACATCTGCGGCTGACTTGCACCAAACACAAATTCAGGGTATTGTCTGCTATTCTGAAGTGCATTGGTAAGGGTACGCACGGCTTTACGCTTTGATTCCCGCACTGGCCACAGCCACGCTAAATCCAGATGCCCTTGACCCACTGCAGTAAGGAATACTTCAAAGGGCTTATGTTCAAGAGCATACATCTTTGAAATAATCTTCTTAGCTTCGGCAACATGCTGCGGTAAATAATTTTTTATTGCAGCATAGGATGTATCAAGCAACAGCTTGATGCTTTTTTTTATATGCTTTTCATCGCAGGCACAATAGGCAAATGCAAGCGTCAGGTAGTCAAAATAAAAATCTTTAACGTCATCACGGCATAGTGCAAGATATGCATACTTAAAACGGGCATTCCCAAATGGCTGAATTATCTTTCCATTAAATCCAGCATCAACCCATATATCAATTATACCTGCATTCCTTATGTTTTCATCAATGTTAATAACACGCATATCCCAGGTTGGCTGCAGGTAATCCATAAATGTGATCCGGCTGTTGATTGCACTTAGGGGCTGCCTGTGTTCATTGATTACCAGCCCTTCTCCACCGAGATCAATACAGCACACAATAGGGGATTGCCTGTACTGCTGCGGAATCTTGCCTTTAAAATGAAACCAGGCACAGGTATATGCTTTCCCCCACTTATGGCCAGGTTTTATATTGCTAAAGCGTATGTGATTGATCTTTTCAAATGGGATTGGTTCATCACTGGTAGCAATGAATGCATCAAGATCTACCATTTTCTGGTAAATATGCTTTTGTATAGCATGTAACCTGTATACCAGAAGTGGATAGTGATATATTCCCCATTCAGCTTTCATTACAGTTAAACAGCAGTGATTTCAGATTCCAGACCTCGGGCAAGTTTCAATAATTCAACAGCATTTTCAGATAATTTAATTGAGCCTGCTGCATTACTCTGTGCAGTATCATTGACTGCTGCAATGGACTTGGCAATTTCTGTGGCAGCTGTCTTTTGCTCTTCAATTGCAGCAAGAATGCTATCTGAAAAATTCTTTAAGGTTTGGGCATCACTGCGTACCTGCTCATTATTGGTAAGCTGCTCCTGCATAGAAGTGTATAATTCTTTCATTTCTGTTGAAATGGTTGCTACTGCACCAACCATATTCCGTATGCTATCGGTCATTGTTTCAATATTTGCAAATCCACTCTGTATTTCCTTCACATTTATGGTAATAAGCTGTGCTATCTCCTTGATACTGGTAGTTGTCCTGTCAGCCAATTTTGATATTTCATCGGCAACAACTGCAAATCCACGTCCTGCGTCCCCAGCACGCGCTGCTTCTATTGCAGCGTTGAGTGAAAGTAAATTTATTTGGTCAGCTATATCATTAATAATTTCTATGATATTGTTCATATCCTGCGAGCTTTTTAGGATGCTCCCCATACTGGCATTCATGGTATTGAGTGATCCTTCAACCGATGCCCCCTGCTTTGAAACATCTTCAGCTTTTGCTGATGCTCCAGTCACTCGCTTCCCCATGTTTTCAATAAAACCCGATAGCTCATTTATGCGATCAATAAGACGGGTAATCATATCAAACTGCCTGGTAACTGAATCGCTTATACTTTCCACACCTGCGGTCATCTCTTCCACCGTTGATGTTATTTCTTCTGCTGAAGCCGCCTGTGACTGAGCACTGTTTGAAAATACCTCTGACGACTCTGAACTTTCTTCAGCTAATTTTGTTAACTGTCGCGTTAAATCCTGTACCGACAGTAATAAATTTTTTATCACATCTCGCTGTTTGAGGTTTTCTAATGATTCTTTTTCCAGCTGCTCTATATTTCTTGCATTTAAACGAACTATAAGCAAACACAATATAAAAGAAAGAGTAATTGAAAAAATATAGTCAACCGATAGCTCCTTTAATACTCGCAGGTACACATCAGTTAATATGTTGCTCATCATTACTGTACATGCTACCGTACTTACAATAAACAAAACACTGATGCCAATTACCCATCGTACACGGCTGAACAATGCGGTAAGGATGATAATCACTGGCATATAAAAAGTAAATGATAGGTGGTCAGTATTTTTTACCTGTAATCCATTATAAAACATTGTCACCACAATGGAAAGTGCTGCAATTGTTGCCAGCAGGTTGGCACTGGCATTATAGAGTCCTTTTTTTAGTAATAACAAACCAACAATGACTGTCACCAGTAGTGTAACCATTATGACATTTGCCGTCCCAAATATTCCCTGATATTGAACAATATTAAATGCCCCCATTGCAATAGGAATAAGTACAATAAATGTCATAAGGAAATAATATAACGCTCTGGCTTTTTCCTTAATTATATAAGAACGTTCATCATACCGGGATAGAAAATACTGGGATAATTTCATAAAGCCCCCGCAATTGGAATCATTACAATACAGCATGATACACTTCAGCTCTTAATAATAGCAATATTTTTTTTTATATTTGGGAATAATAATTTTAATTTGATTTTTTTGTTGTATATAGATATTTTTTGAATTGCACTTTATATGTTTAATACTTTATTTTGCACGATATTGCTGTAATGTTTTAGTAAAAACGTTACCCCTGACACTTTCTTGAATGTATTTGTAGCATATCAAATGGCTTAAGGGGGGACTCCTAATAAAGTTTGAATTAACACTATCAGGTTCGTAGGACAGCTTTGACGAGAAGGTATTGGAATTTAAAATCCAGACCACTATGACTACAACAATATTTAAATTGTGACAAGTGATAACAGGGAGTTCTGAAATCTTGCGTATAACGATAGTATTACATTCCTATAAATAATTTGGAGGTCCATATGAAAAGATTAATATTAATGGTACTTATAGTAGTTACACTTCTTTGCATCTCTTTATATTTTGGAATTATTGGTAGTGCAAATACCCCAAAGGAGGTACATGCTATGGTAAATGCTATTCACTGGTTAGGGCATGACTGCTTCAAAATTGTCAGTAATGTAACAATCTATACTGACCCATACAATATCAAGAAACAAGACAAAGCAGATATAATACTGATTACCCATGAACATTTTGACCACCTATCACCTGATGACATTAAAAAGATTCAAACTAAAGACACTGTTATTGTTGCACCTGCTGATTGCGTAAGCAAACTAACAGGCACAGTAAAAACAATCAAGCCAAACGAAACAATAACGGTTAAAGGGATTACTATACAAGCTATCCCTGCGTATAATACCAATAAGCAATTTCACCAAAAATCAAAAGGATGGGTAGGATACATTATCACAGCAAACAACACCAGAATTTACTTAGCCGGGGATACCGATTACATACCTGAGATGAATTCGCTTCACACTATCGATATCGCATTGCTACCAGTTTCCGGTACATATGTGATGACCGCTGAGGAAGCCGCTCAGGCAGCAATGGCTATAAAACCAAAAGTGGCAATCCCCATGCACTATGGCGCAATTGTGGGAACTATCGCCGATGCTAAAAAATTTGAAAAGCTATTGAAAGGTAAAATTGAAGTTGTAATTAAAGAAATTGAACAGTGACCCCTTTATTGAACATTTTCTTGATAAACACCCAGAATTTAAAAATGTAAGCCCTCTATGGGTCAACAATTCACATAAATACTGGTATACATTCTACAGCAAAGAATTAAAAAGGCGTAGGCAGTGATAAGGTATCTCAAAATGGCATTGTTTTACTAGATGTTGATCCAAATGAAATATAACTACACCAAAGATCAATTACCTATGCAGACTATCTTATGATTAAAATGTATTCTGATATGGTAAAGAAAAATAAAAAAATATTTGACCAATTCAATCTTTCATGAAATAGTGAGCGAACACTCATTTTATATATGGTGATCACTATGCGTCAATATATTATTACGCTGTTATGCTTATTATCATTCATATTTCTTTTGCACTGCAGTTCAATACAAGAAGTACATATCTCCTATGAGCATCCTCCTTTATCAGATTCACACCTGCTGCTAGCAGGGGCTTCAAAAATTGATATTACACCTCCTCCCGGGATGCCGCTTGCAGGGTATTCTTCCAATGCACATTTTGCTCAAGGATTTAGAACACGACTATATGCTCGTGTCATCTATTTGAAATCAGGCAACTGTGCAATAGCGCTTGTACAGTGCGATTTACTTTCAGGTTCAAGCCTTGTTCAGAAAAAAATTGCCCAGCTTGTAAGTAAAACCACTGATCTTTCATATGAAAGCATTATGATGGCTGGAATTCATACACATTCTGGCCCCGGGAATTATTTTGAGAGCAATTTTTACAACAGATTTGCTTCCAACGCATCGGGATTTGATCAAGAATATTTTAATTTTTTAAGCAATCAAATTGCAACTGCAATAATTAAGGCATATTCAGCACGTAAACCTGCAAGAATTGCTTATGGTACCAGGCAACTCTACGGATTCACACGTAACCGAAGCCTCAATGCATTCACAGCCAACTCTAATGTTTCAACAAACAATCCTTTGAAGGCAGTAAACCCATTCATGCACATGCTAAGGGTGGATATCATTGATGAAGGAAAGCAAAAACCATTGGCTGCGTTCACTGTGTTCTCTATTCATGGCACAGCAATACCCAATACCAACACATTATACAGCGGTGATGTATTTGCCTACATTGAGCGTGAACTGGAATGGGAAATACAGCGACTGGGAATCAATGGATTTGTGCATGCTGTATGTAATGGTACTCACGCTGACAACGCACCCAACATACCAAAAGGCAGGCAGGGATTTGAAGAAGCAAAACAATTGGGAATTCAACTTGGGAAACAATCAATCATACTGTATAACGAATTACAAAGCCAATTTACAGAGCATACCAGCATTAAAAGTATTCTCCGGGAAATTGATGTATATAAGGAACCAGCAATTGGCACAGTAGCATTATGCACACCAAAAGTTGGTAATACATTACTTGCAGGCGCAAGTGATGGTGGCCCAACACCATTTGTAAGCAGCATACCATTATTCAAAGAAGGTTCAAAAAGCTGTGTGCCAATAGGTTGCCAGAAGCAAAAAATTATTACAGGTGGTCCATTGCAACCATTAATCCTGCCTAAAAATGATTTCCCCCATAACCTCATATTTCAGGCAATAAGGATTAACAATATACTTCTGCTTCCAGTACCATTTGAAGTAACTTTTGAATCAGGGAACCGAATCAGTACGGCTGTAAAGCAATTATCTGCATCAACTATTATCCCTATCATTATAAGTTGTGCCAATGGATACACCGGGTATTGCACTACACCTGAAGAGTATTCAATGCAGCGTTATGAAGGCGGGCATACCCTCTATGGACCCAACACACAGCCTTACCTGGCATTACAGTATGCAGAGCTAACAAAAACTATGAATTCTTTTATGGGCGATAGTAACTGGGTAAAAATTTATTCTTTAAAGAGTAATTCTTTTTTGAAAAAATATCCTTTTCCTGCAGCTTGTGTACGAAAAGCAGTAACACAACCACAGTATATAGTTGACCCTGGTATTGACGAACCGTATGTATCATTTAGATGGGAAGACATCCCACCTGATAGATTGGAATTCCATAAGCCTCTTGTGACAATTGAATATAGCTCTAACACAA
Source organism: Spirochaetota bacterium (assembly GCA_040756435.1). NCBI lineage: Bacteria > Pseudomonadati > Spirochaetota > Spirochaetota bacterium. The sequence continues at coordinate 24,521 of JBFLZD010000040.1, forward strand.
ATGCTACATTTACGATATTTACTCAGAATGGTATCCCTGTAGATGATACGGGTTATGATATAGCAGTGATATTCACAGACATCATTACAAAAGAAGGCATGGCAGTATATGAAGCCCGCTGGTATAATCCACCATTAAACACAAACTACCTTTTCAGATTTGTAATACAGCCAAGAGAAAATATTCCTACTTTGGTTTCTAGCCCATTTTCGTGGTAAATATTTTCACGGCGCAACTAAAATCTTTATGGCATCAAAAGATTTATTGTAAAGTTTTGTCATTGTATACGGCAACTCTTCAAGCATTACTGTATGGGTAACTAAAGGTGCTATGTCCAGCACTTTGCTTTCAAGAGCATCGATAACCGCATCAAATTCTGACACAGTATATCCCATGGATCCAATCTGAGTTATTTCTTTTGCAATCAACAATAACGTTGAAACCAATTGATTATGAAAATTAATACCCGCCAGAACCAGCCTCCCTTTAGGTGTTAACGCTATAGCAGCAGTATGTATGCCAGCATCCGTTGCTGATGTTTCAATGGCAACGGTAAATCCTCCATCTGAAATTGATTTTAATTTTTTTCGTATATCAGGATCATTTCCATCAACAACTGCAGTAATTCCCGGCAATGAAGACGCAAATGATTTTCTATAGATATCTCTCTCCACAATAACAATACAAGCAACACCTACAGCCTTTGCCCATAATGCACTCAATAATCCAATTGGACCACCACCTATAATTAAAACTATGTCATCTTTTTGGACTCTGGCCATAGTTATAGCATGAAGTGCTACTGCTGCTGGTTCAATTAGAGCAGCTTCTTTATTACTTACAGTATCCGGTAACTTCCGTACCATATCAGGTCTAACACTTACATATTCAGCATACGCTCCATGAACAGTATTGCCAATAATATTCCGTTTATGGGCCTTTGAGCAAATGTTATGAGCACCCATACGGCATGCATAACATTGACCGCAGGGATCAATAGGTAATGCAGTAACCCTATCACCTGCCTGCAAATCACTACGGTTGCCGGGTGAATATACCCTTCCACAGAATTCATGCCCAAGGATAATATTGCTTGAACCGTGCATGCCAATGCCACTTTCCCAGTAATGCAAATCAGATCCACAAATACCGCACGCATTTACCTGAATAATCACATGATTGCTATCCTCCCGTGGCATTTCACAAGTAACGTATTCCATCTTTTTAGGGCCTGTGAGTATTACTGCATGCATAACGACACCTTGGTTATGCCATTTTTTCAATTCTACATAGCAAAGCTTTTATAGGCACCGAAGCACTGGCAGGACATAATGGTTTATCATTAGTTATCATATTTATATTTATACGTTTCCATCCATCTTCAATCCCATACCAAAATCCATGCGGTGCATGCACAACCCGTGGATCTATCCCTTCAAAATATCGCACTTTAATTTCAACTTTTCCTCTTGGAGTAGCAACATATATCCACTCACCATTAGCAACGTTCAATTCTTTTGCTGTGTCAGGATGAATTTGCAATTCAGGGTCAGGATGTTTTTTGTGTAACGAAGGGATGTTCCTGTGTGAAGAATGGTAGTATTCAAGGATTCTTCCACCAGTAGTAAGGATTAATGGATATTCTTTATACAAATCTGGAGAAGCAATAGGCCCCTCATCTGGCTCACGAAATACTGGGAGTGGCGAAAGATTCCACATTTTTAGAAATCCTGCATAAATTTCTACTTTCCCGGAGGGTGTTTTAAATGTACCTTTTTTTTCATACCGTTTATATTCAACCGGTGTTGCATACACCCCAGTTTTTTTAAACTCTTCAAATGTCATGCCTATTGGTTCAAGCCTATAGTTTAGCATTTCTTCAACTGATTTCCAGTATCCCGACAGATTCATTTTTGCTGCAAGATCAACAAGGATTTGTTTTTCATCCCTGCACTCCGGTATTGGATCAACAGCTTTTTGCTGGCAGAATACATGGTTTTTCATTAACAGGTCTTCAATATCATCACGCTCGCTCCAATGTGCAGGCGGAAGAATTATATCCGCAAGCTGGGTAGTGGGAGTATGGAAATAGTCAACTGCAAACAAGAAATCAAGACTTTTTAATGCTTCACGCACAAATGCAGAATTGGGGTATGCACACACACTGTTATTTGCAAAAAGTCCTAAAGCTTTCACAGGGTATGGCTTGCCTTCAACAATTGCTGGCCAAACCACTTGAGGAGGACATGGTATTTGCATCAATAATGGATATTGATCAACCCCTAATTTCTTTCTTCCAATGTCTTTTGGAAGATTACGTGCAGCATCAAAATCAGGTCCGTAACAGCTTCTTTTCCCGGTTGGTGGTGTACAATTAAGATTACCACCTGGCACTTCAAGATTACCGGTTATTGCGCTTAATATGGTTAATCCTCTTGTTAGATCAAATGCATCGTTAGCCTGGCAAACCCCTCCCATACCCGGGCCAATACTTGCGGGTTTAGTTGTTGCAAACATCATTGCTGCTTCAATAATTTTATGAGCAGGTATCCAGGTAATTGTTTCGCATCTTTCTGGAGTAAAATCCTTAACATGTTCAATCAATGCATCAAATCCATTGGTCCATGTTTCCACAAATTCTTTATCGTACAGTTCATTGTTAATAATAACATGTATCATTGTAAGCAACAGTGCCACATCAGTTCCAGGACGTATTTGCAGCCAATGGTCTGCTTTTTTTGCAAAATTGGTTTGACGGGGATCAACAACTATAAGTTTTGCACCATTTTTTAATCCCTGATTGATATCATACAAATACAAACCTGGCCATGATGCTTCTGGATTATGAGCCCAAAGAAGGATACACTTGCTCTGCGCATAATCAGGATCAACAAGTGAAAAGCCGGCAGTAACAGCACCTCCCAAAACTATTGGCCCACCACTCATGTTAGAAGGCGCCATAAAATTGGGTGAACCAAAGCATGATAAAAATCTGTTAAGATAAGGAGCCATCCCCCGTGTAGTACCTGAACCAAATACCACCGATTCGGCACCCCATTTTTCTTTACAATCAAGTAATCGTTGGGCAATTATTTCAATAGCTTTATCCCATGAAATTTTTTCAAAACGCGTACTTTCCTTCCCCCCAACCTTTACCAGTGGGCTTACAATCCTATCAGGATGATATACTATCTCCATACATGCTCTACCTTTTGGACAGGTATACCCATGGCTGAAAGGGTGATCCTTATCGCCCTTAATCCCGGTAATTTTACCACCATTCACTTCAAGAATAACCCCACATCGACAATGGCATTCAAAGCAGATTGTTTTTATGGATGTTGTGCTCATGCAACTTTCCTCCTTAAGGATTTTTTAAGATGGAACAAGCAGCCTTTACCATTGACCTGTGAAACTCATCCCTTTTTTCATCAGTAATGAAAAAGTGGCTGAAATGGCGCGATCCTTCAACCATTGCCATAATTACTTCAGCAGTTTCTTCTATGTTATTTACTTTTATTACATTTTGTTTTTGTAGTTCCGATAGTTCCTGAAAAAGGAATCGCTTAAAAATATAATACAACCTTTCCAGCCTTTGTTTTACCTTTTTATTTCTGAAACTAATATCAATCACCGCAAATGAAGATGCTATGTGTACCGCTTCGTAATATTCGCGACTCCATAATGCATTCAGCAAATTGAGCAAACGTTTTTCAGGATCGTTTGTATTGGGGATATAACGCTGCAAGAGATTAGAATATTCTTCGATTGCTCTATCTACACATGCTATTGTCAGGTTTTCCTTGTTTTTAAAATAGTGAAGTATCAACGTCTGATTCAAACCACATCGTTTAGCAACCTTGGCAAGTGATGCTCCTTCAAATCCTTCTTCAATAATAGTTTCGTAAAATGCTTTTATGATCTGCGGCTTTCGCAAAGATGCATTTTGCCTTTTGTTGTTTGTCTTCATATAACATTAACTTTTGTATAATTTACTGAATATTCAGTAAATTATACAAAATTGTCAACAATAATTCTTTAGATTTTTTTTAATTTTTTTAACTTCAATTTTTAGTGAATAATGTAATTTTTTTTAAAATGTCCCGCTTCCCATAATTTTTGGGAATATGATCGTATAATAAAAATTTAATAATGAATATAGTGTACACCGCCGCCGCAGGCGGCTGTGTACATTATTTTATACTTTATTCAAATTTCCACATTTAGGAATAAATAGTGAAAGACCTCATATTCTACATCCAAAAATTAATATATAAAACCCCATTCTAAAATTCCCCAAAGTGGAAATTTATTGTTGAAATTTATTTCACCATTCTTGTAAAATATTGTTCAAATACTTTGGAGGGTACATATGAATATAGAGACAACTACCTGCATTACAGTAGAACATTTAGCGCTTTTAAAAGAAAATGCCGCTATCCGTAAACTATCGCTTCATACGTTTATTATAAATTTCATAAACTATGTGCTGTCGTATAAACACATCCCTGTAAAAAGCTACACACGGTTACAGTATAGAAAGCGGTACCAAACGTGGAAGCGGGTGCATCTGTATTTGTATGAAAATGAGTATGAGTTTGTGATGGATGTGCGGAAAGTTTGCAAGATGTCTTTGGCAAAGGTTATTGCTTATTGTGTTGAGAATTATCTGTATGATTATCTTGCCGCATTAGACAGTGAAGATAATACCGATAACTATCGCTTTAGTGGTTACACATTTTCATTTTATTTAGAAGAAGGCATCCCGTGTTGTCAATTTTACTGGGGGCCACCGCCGGAATTGGTGAAAATGGCATAATTTACGCAACAAAAGTTAACAAATATATATTACTCAACAATAGTATCAACATGCTCACAATAAGCATACACATGAATATTTATAAAGCACCGTGAATCATCCATACCAACCATAAAATTATGTGTGGAAATTATGATAAAAAGTCACTACAGCTGTACACGCACCCCACCCTGCAATGTTACATCGCTTCGGTTATAAAGGTTTACCATAGTGTCAGCGGTAAGTTTGATAACAAAAAGGTTTATTTCAACACCAAAGATGAAGATGGGAATAATATAATTTGGCATGTAGCTATTGACCGATTCAAATTCCATTGTTCCTATTAGTCCATCAGCTTTTACAGCAAGGAAAGCAGGATCATCCGACGTCAGTTGTCCATCTCCATTAAAATCAGTACTGAAAAAACCCAAATTGGTGGCAAGCCCAAAGCCTGTGTAAAAACTAAAAAGATACATCACATCTATATATGCAAGTGCCTGCGCGCTGAGAGTAAACACCGTCCAACTAACTGTTGCACCATAAGTGCTATTAAAATTTGATGTTAATTGCCCATTATATGCACCACATTGAATGGTAATATCTTCATATTCAGCATCATATTCGCCTGATACATCCACATTGCCCATCATGATATCGCCACCAATGCTGAAAGTTACCCCTCCAAATGAAAGCAAGAATGGTACTATAGTTGTTTCTTTTAGATAGTTGTATCGTAGCTTTGCTCCAAATGATATAAAGTTAAAATCCTGCAATGTGGCAGTATCTGTGTCTATACCAGGGTCATAGATACTTTTTCTAAAATAAAAAAGCTTCCCAATAATATCAAAATTGCCAGCAAGTCCAAAGCCTGCATGAACAACCGGGTTTGCCATAACGCCCGGGAAGGTGCCGTCTTCGGCTTTATCATCAAAATATTTTGCATTGGTAAGCGCTACACCCGCCGCAACGCCTGCTTCCATATGTGGAAAATGCCCAATAGATGATTTACCAATGGGATACCCTAACATATTTGCCAGTGCAAAAGAATTGGCAATAAATGTACCGTTTTTATCGGTAATGTCCTGTAACTGCTTTTCAATGGAATCTGTTGAATTTGGTGGTACTGTTACACCACCATCAGGTGTAACAGTAATTGTTGTACGCGCATAGGCAGCGGTGCATATAAACACAAGTACAATGATAATAATCTTCTTCATAGCATCCTCCACACTATATACTCCCAAAAAATAAAAAGATGTCAAACATTATTATAAAGCTTTTTTATTTTATCAGTGTTTTAGTGAGCACTTCGCCTCCCATGTGACTACTTTCATTTCTTATTGTTTTCATTATCCAGAGGATTTTCTGACATCATTGTATCAGTCTGGATTATTGTATCACAGCAATGAGTTTTTACCAGTAACTATCGCCCATACTAACATCTTTCCAGAGATACGTTATAAGGGAACTTTTAAAAATTGTTTTTCCGGATGTTCCCTTGTGTGCACTATATTTAGGATAAAACTGCTTTCTTTTTATTGCATCCGTAATGGTGAAAGCGGTTTTGAGAGGTACCCATAAAATTTAAATGACAATATAAAATAATTGACAATGATATGAATTTGCATATATACTTCATTGGTATGTTTATAATTATAATCCTGAGGCTGTTCCATGACACTGAAAAATAAAATTTTAATTATTTTAAGTCTTTGCCTGTTACTGTGCGTTGGTGCGTATTTCATCATATCAAGCACATTTGCCAACTTTGAAAAGCAGCTTTTTGAAAAATGCCGCATTGAGGCACTGGTTGGTGCACGCGTCATGAGTGAACTGATTGAGATGATGATTGATACACACATCCTTACCAAAGAACAGATTTTTGACCGAAATTACATCCCCATACCAAATACAAACCCACAGAAGTTCAGAACCAGATATGACGCCATATTTGACCGCTATATTCAGAAAATTGAAGACGAATTTTTGAAAGATGAAGATCTGGAATTTGCAGCACTTGTTGATATAAATGGATATCTACCCACACATAATAGCAAGTATGCAAAACAAGAAACAGCTGACCCTGTTTACAACCTAAAATACAGCCGATCAAAACGCATATTTAATGACATGGTGGGAATAAATGCTGCTCGCTTTATTGGGCCGGGTACTTTAAAACAACTGTATAACCGCGATACTGGTGAAGTTATGTGGGACATTGCTGCACCTGTCTTTGTTAAAGGAGAACATTTTGGAGCTTTTAGAGTTGGAGTGTCATTAAAGCGTATTAATGAATTAAAAAATCAAATGATTATTATTGTGGGTATGACCATACTTGTCATTTTAAGCATAACCATGCTTATGCTATTTTTAATTTTGCCCCGAAAGCTTTACGATACAGATCTGGATATACCACAGTATTAATCTAAGCTTTTTTTGTCTTAGATTTATCTATTTCTATCTGTGCATACGCAGAGTGATTGTGTATTGACTCCATGCTCTCGGTTTCCACAAGAAACCATAATACCTTTGGATGCGATAGCAACCGTAATGCTACATTGCGTACAATATCTTCAACAAATACAGGATTTTCATACGAACGCTCGGTAATGAATTTTTCATCTTCACGCTTTAGCAGTGCATATATCTGGCTTGAACCGCATTCTTCAACCAGTTCAATTAGCTCTTCAATCCAGAGTATTTCTCGTGCACGTACCGAAACACTAACTACGCTGCGTTGATTGTGTGCACCATACTGGCTTATCTCTTTTGAACATGGGCACACGGAGAGAAGCGGCACCTTCACCTGCAACGTGTAGTAATCAACCGAAGAATCACCCTGCAGAATACATATATAATCCATTTTTGATTTTTCACCACTTACCGGTGCCACCTTTGTTATGAAATAAGGAAATTCAATATTGACATGGGATGTCTTTGCATTAAGCTCTTTCTTTAAATCTTCCAGGATGTCACGGACATTTTTGGTGCTTATACCACCCTGGTATCGGTTAAGTACCTCAACAAAGCGTGACATATGTGTTCCACGGAAATGCTCTGGCAAATCCACATACATGTTGATGCGTGCAACGGTATGTTGCAACCCATCAGCACGATCAAGCACCACAACCGGATAGGTAATGTCCTTAACGCCAACCTTGTTAATTGGCAAATTTCTGTCATCCGGCTGTGATTGTATATCTTTTAAACTTCTTCGCGGCATTATATTACTTTGTTACGCTTTTGCTTCTTCTTTTTCAAGCAAACCAGCCTGCTCTTTAATCTTTTCCTCTATTTCTTTAGCAATATCGGGATGCTGATCTAAAAAGCTTTTTGCATTTTCCCTGCCCTGGCCAATACGTTCATCCTTGTATGAATACCAGGTGCCAGCTTTTTGCACAATATTATATTTTACACCCAGATCTAAAATACCTGCTGTGCGCGATATGCCACTTTCATACATGATATCAAATTCAGCCTGCCTGAATGGTGGCGCAACCTTGTTTTTCACAACCTTCACACGCACCCGATTACCCACGGCATCTTCGCCCACTTTTAAAGTATCAACCTTGCGTATATCAAGCCGCACCGATGCATAAAATTTCAGCGCATTACCGCCGGTAGTAGTCTCTGGCGAACCAAACATAACGCCAATCTTGTGACGAATCTGGTTAATAAATATCACACTTGTTTTTGATTTTGATATTACACCGGTAAGCTTTCGCAGTGCCTGGCTCATAAGACGTGCCTGCAACCCCATGTGGGCATCACCCATCTCGCCTTCAATTTCGGCACGCGGCACCAATGCAGCAACCGAGTCAATCACAACAATATCTATCGCCCCCGAGCGCACCAACGATTCAGTGATTTCCAGCGCCTCCTCACCCGTATCCGGCTGCGATACTAAAAGCTCGTCGGTATTGACACCCAATTTTTTTGCATACACTGGATCAAGCGCATGCTCAGCATCAACAAACGCAGCAATCCCACCTGCCTTCTGTGCCTCAGCAATGACATGCAGGGTAAGTGTGGTTTTGCCCGATGATTCGGGGCCATAGATTTCGGTGATACGCCCCCGCGGTATTCCGCCAATACCCAGCGCAATGTCAAGCTCCAGCGACCCCGTTGATATGGCTGGCACCTTCATCTTTGCATGTTCATCGCCAAGCCGCATGATGGAGCCTTTGCCAAACTGCTTTTCTATCTGCAAAATAGCGGATTCCAGCGCCTGTGATTTTTGATTAAGTTCTTTTTGTTCACTCATGACCGTACCTCATTGTGTGGTGTATACCAATATATAACGCTCATACTTTAAAAAAAATAAAAAGAAATAACAAAAAACTTTAAAATATTTTTATATGCGATAGTTACCCTGGAATGTCCTGATTATGTCATATTATAGCGTATGCTAATAAATTGTCAACTGATATACTATTAGTATGTGTAGATACGTATTTTTTATTTGTGACTATGCAATAAGCGATAACCATTATTTTTCTATCATCATTACAACTATAGAAATAAAATCTCTACAATCATTAAGCATAGCCAGCATTTCCTTCTTGTTAAATCTTTCTTGTTAAACTTGAGTATAGCAAAATAATAGCTCACCATTCGTTTATCAAATGACAATAATTTTTGCAAACCTATAGTCCATTAGTCTCGTTTTTATAAATGTTTTATCAAAACACCCTACAAGCTACACATGCTTTACCGTTTGGTAATCTTTTTTGCTATTTACATTTTTCCCCGGTAAATATCCAACACGTTTCTGAACCACATGTTTCACAGATCCAGTAATATCCATCATCTTCACACGATTTTTGACCAACCACACAACCGGACCACCCTTTATCAACTAAAGCTACTATACTTAAAGTAGCTGTAATGACTAAACTAATCATGATGATTATTACTCGTTGCATAAGTTCATACCTCTAAAAAAAAAATTTATTTCTTCTATAAAAGATAGTGTATAAGGCTCCTTTCCCTATAAAGTCGTAATCCTATTTTTACAATATATCCTTTTTACTAATAAAACTTCAACAACTTTACTATTTTTTTCCCCTTAATAGTTCATAAAAAATCACTAATAATTCCTTAAAAATTTCATAAAGAATAAAGGGGCCGTCTCAAAACAAACTATGGACGGTTTTTTTTATTTTAAGTACTTGATACTGAAAAAAATTAAAAAATCCCATCTACTACTCATTTTCATGCAGGAATTTTCATCATATTATGGGCTAAACTCAATAATCCCCATTCAATTTTCACTTTATCAAGCCCACGTAATAGAAAGCGTTTAAAATTTCTGTTCCACTTGATATGC